>CADCWK010000424.1 GCA_902806375.1 uncultured Thermomicrobiales bacterium | reverse complement strand
GGGGAACCCGGAGGACCTGCGGGTCGTCGCTGGTGGCGAGTCGCTGGACCAGCTCCGGGGTCATCTGTGTGCCGCCGACCTCAGTGCCGTGGATGGAGCAGGTGATGAGGACGATCGCCTTGCCCTCCGAGACGAGCCGCTCGCGTTCGGTCGCGTCCATGCCGCGCTGGTCGGCCAGCCGGCGCTGGATCTCCTGCCAGCGAGGGAGCTGCTCCAGGTTCTCCGGAGATGAGATCGTCAGCCAGATCAGCGGTTGCCCGCCGGAATCGTCGCCCAGGACATCGAAACGGACCCGGTCGCTGGCCGCCGCGACCCCTCGGAAATAGTCGACCAGGACCGGCCAGCGAACCAGACGCCGCGCGGCGCCCATCTGGTGCCCGAAGATCTCCTCGGGTCGGCGAAGACGTGGGTCGTCGCTCACCGCCTCGCGCCGCGTTGGGTCGTCCATGCCTCGTCATCGTCTCCATCGTCATCCGGACGTCCGGTCCATCAGTCTAGCAAGTCGCCCCGACGCCGATCCCCGGCCGGCGAACCGGAACGGGCACCAGCCGACTATCATGTCGTCCGCATTTGTCGCTCGATCGAGCCCGGAGACCCCATCGATGACCGATCCCGCGCTGCCCGCCGGCAGCCCGTCGCCCATGACCAGACTCGACGAGTTCGAGGCGTATCGCAGCCGGATGAACGACCGGATAGCCGGGCTCGACCACACCGGCGTCAAGCGGTTCTTCTCCCTGGACAGTGCGGCCTACCGGGAAGGCGCCCTGCCCTCCGATACCAAGGAGCTCCTGGGTCTGGTCGCCTCGGCGGTCCTGCGCTGCAACGACTGCATCGACTACCACCTGGGCCAGTGCGTCGAGGCCGGGTATGACGACGCGGAGCTGGTCGATGCGCTGAACGTCGCGCTCGTCGTCGGCGGCAGCATCGTGATCCCGCACTTCCGCCACGCGATCGAGACCATCGATCTCCTGCGGGCCCGATCGCGTGACGCGGGTCCGGCACCGACGCCGGAAACCTCCCGGTGAGGCGAAACGAGATCGCCAGTCAGGATGTCGCGGCCCTCGTCGACCGGTACCTGGCGCGTCTCCACCTCCCGGCTGACGATCTCTGGGTGACGGATGACCGCGCGACCTATGCCGGGTGGTTGGGGCGGCGGATCCCGGCCCAGTACGGCGGCGCCTACTGCTTCCTCTCCCGCGACCGCGCCCACGCCGTCCTCATCAACCTGCCCCGCATCGACCTCGATGCCCCGCGTGCGCTCGAGATCGTCGTCTGCGAGGAGCTGGTCCACATGCGCGACTACATCGACGGGGACCGGCGCCGGCACGCCCATCACGGGCACGACCGGATCGCCCACCGGGTCGCCGCTCTCACCGGCGCGACGCTCGAAGAGGTCCGCACCTGCCTGCGACCCGTCGAACGCCGCGCGGCCCGGTATCTCTACCAGTGTCCCGGCTGCGGGATGACGGTGCGCCGGCGGGTGCGCGGGACTTGGTCCTGTGGACGCTGCTCGCCATCATTCCGGCCGGAGTTCACCCTCCGACTGGTCGGGGACCAGCGGAGCGGGCTCAGCGGCTGACCTTGCCCGTGCCGCGCTGGCCACAGGTCCAGCCCACAACGGCACCCGGCATCGACTGGGAATCGACGGTGAATGCGGATAACATGGCGGTCCTCTGACCTGTCGCGGGTCTGCCAGACCTGTTCACTGGATACCCCCACATGCGAACGCTTTGCCTGAATCTCGACCTGTCCGATGCCGAGATTCTCCGGGAGGCCGTCGAGCGGCAACTCGAGGACCGGCCGGTCGAGCCGGCGTTCCGGCTGCTTGACGATCGCACCCGCTCGCTGCAGGCGACCCTCGATGTGCTGACCCAGATGATTGACCGGCCGGCCCCGCGGCGCCGCGTGGCGGCCCACCGCACGGTCCGCGAGCACCCCGTCGCCCCCCGCCGGATTCATTGAGCGGCGACCGGCGTCACGAATTGGACCATGATTGGGGTCGACAGGCCCGGTAGGCCGGGGCCTGCGGCTACCGCTCCTGCGGCGACGCCAGCCGCGTCGTCGAGAGGTGAGACGCGAAGATACGCTGGTGACGGTCGGCGATGGCCCTGACTTCAGTCCGGGTCCGTCGCTCGAGTGAGGCCGCGCTCATCGGCCCCCGCCACCCGGTCCGGGGAACCAGGCTCAGTGTGCCGGGATACGACTGGTCCAGCAGCCAGGCCAGCGTCCGCCGGGAGGTCCGGGATCCTGCCGCCCCACCGTCCTGACCCACCGGGCCGAGGCGCACCAGGGTCAGTCGACTGAGGATCCGCTGGAGCGCGGCTTCCGCTTCCCAGCGTGGGTCGACCGGACCGAACAGATCGAGCGCCAGGTCGAAGTCCCACTCCTCGGCCGTCCGGCGGAGGGATCCCATCGCGGCGAGATGGGCCCGGTTACCCTCGAGGGTCCCGGGTCGGATGACCACGGCGATCCGGGTCGCTGGACCGATCCCTTCCTGGAGCCTGAGGAGGAGAGGTCGCTTGTCCTGATCGCCCATCGGTCTCAGTGCGGCGTCACGGTCGATGACGACGCGGTGGATGTCCAGACGCCTGGTGAGCGAGATCCACCCCTGGACGAGCCGGTCGGCCTGGGCCTCGCTGCACCGAGGGCGACGCTGCAGCGGCAACCAGAGGCTGTCGAGTGTCCCGGCCAGCGAGTCATCCAGGCGGGGTTCACGGGACAGGCCAGCGATCACGACCGACCGCGTGGCGAGGTCGAGGTCCATCCCGTCCGTCCCGGCGTCCCGCGCGACCGCGGCGATGGAACGGGCAGGCAACCAGGAGGTGGAGCGGCTCGAGAGGGTGAGGGAGGGCACGGGTGGCCATTGGGACATCGGGAGGCCTGTCCAGCGGAGCGCGGACCCCGCAGTGTAGGGCTAATCGGATCGTGTGAGCGGCAACGCTGCCGGGACGCGTGAGGGAGCCGGGCTAAGGAACTCTCGCAAGTCTAGCATCGCGCCGCCGGGGATCACGCCTCCCGGACACGATAAACGTGCCTTCCGGCCGGAGCTACCGCTGGGCGACGGCATCTCTCACCGCGCGTTCGACCGCCAGTTCGGTCGCCACCCCCAGCCGGGCAATGGCCATCGCGTCAGGTGCGCCGTCCTGGAGGCCCGAGACGAAGATGGTGTCGCCGTCGAAGATGGTATGGCTCGGGACGATCGCCCGGGCGAGGCCGTCGTGCGCCGCGATGGCACAGCGGGTCAGTGCCAGGTGATCGACGGGGGCATCGACGATCACCACCCCGATTGTCGTGTTCTCGCCGATGCCCATTCGGGGGCCGTCCGTCGACCAGGCCTCGAGCATGGAGTCCCGCGGGTCGGTGCCATCGACCGAGCCGACCGCATTGACGGCCATCACCGCGGTCACGTTTCCGGGTCCCAGCGAGACCGTCGCGATCCCGAGTCCGCCCGGACGGGGAGACCCGGTCAGCCTGGCGACGGTGGCGCCGGTACCCGCTCCGACCCGGCCCCGCTCCGCCAAGCCGATCGGCACGGCCGCGTTCAGGGCTGCCCGGCCAGCGGCCGCATCCGGCCAGACGGGATTCCCGGCAGACAGGTCGAAGAGGACGGCGGCTGGCACGATCGGGACCGGTCCGCCCGTCGTCGGGAATCCCCGGCCGCGCTCCCGGAGTGCCAGCATCACACCATCCGCCGTCGCGAGACCGAACGCGCTGCCACCGGACAGGACGATCGCATCGGCACGGCGGACGAGGTTGCTGACGGCGAGGACATCGGTCTCGCGGGTGCCCGGTGCCCCACCGCGAGCGTCGACCACCGTCGGTCGCGACCCGGGAAGGACGATCACGGTGCACCCCGTCCGATTCGTCGTGTCGGTCCAGTGACCGACCAGCACGTCATCCACCGGACGCCCCTGCTCGTCTGCTCCGCCTTCCCGCTCGATCACCGCATCACGCATTATGTCACTTTCCTCTAAGCCGCTGGCAGGCTCAGCCGTCGCCGCTGACCCGTACGGCCCGGTAATAGTCGCAGTCGGACTGGAGCGGGCACGACTCGCACCTGGGGCGTTGGGCGCGGCACACCTGCTGACCGTGCGCGATCAGGTTGAGGTGGCCGTTCAGGATCCGGTCACGGTCACGGCCGAGCAGGTCCTCGAGGAGGGGCTGGCAGGCCGCCGCGGAGGTCCTCGGTGGGACGAGACCGATGCGTCCACTGACGCGGTGGACGTGGGTGTCGACGGGCATCGCCGGCTGGCCGAGACTGAACAGCAGGACGCAGGCGGCGGTCTTCGGGCCGACCCCGTGGAGCGCCGTCATCTCGGCCTTCGCTGCATCGATCGGCAGGTCGGCGAGATGATCCAGGGACAGTCTGCCGTGCGCCCGGGCAATCGCGGAGAGGATCGCCTGGATGCGCGGCCCCTTGATCCGGGCCAGCCCGCCGGACCGGATCGCCTCGATCACGGCCTCCTCCGGTGCCGTGCGGACGGCCTCCCATGTCGGGAACGCCGCCCGGAGCGAGCGGAACGAACGCGCCGTGTTGACGTTCGACGTGTTCTGGGACAGGACCGTGCCGATGAGTTCGTCGAGGGGCGTCCCGTGGGAGCGCCACCGGTGACGCCCATAGGTCTCGTCGAGCAGGTCGAAGACCCTGGCGGACCGGAGCCGGTCAACCGCGATCCTCCTCTCTTTGCCCGGCGAGGTGGTCGACCCGTCTGCTGCTCTGCCCGTCACCCGCGTCCCTCCGTCCGGTCGGCCCGCGAGGACTACCGCCCGCCGAGCCGTCATCCAACCGCTACGCCAGACCGACGCATCTGCGACCATGGCGACCGGATCATGGCCCATGCGGGGCCCCCGGCGTTGATCGGGAGCGGCGGATCGCCTACACTCTCCCGAGTTTTCGATGAGGTGAGCATGTCGGGTAACGCGAGCGGAACCGGGGGCCGGTCGCAGGCCCTCGGTGGAGACGTCCAGCATATCGCCCTGGCGTTCAGCGCCTCGAGGTCCCTTCCGGACCGACGGGCCTTTTTTTTGCCCCATCCCCCGGCTCCGGCTCCGATCGACATGGCAAGCGAGGAGCGACCAGAGCGTGGCTGACGCATCGTGGCTGATCCGGAACGGCCGCATCATCGATCCGGGCGCCGCGACGGACACCGTCGCCGACCTCCGGATCACCAACGGCTATATCAGCGAGATCGGGGAAGAGCTCTCGCTCACGAACGAGCAGGAGGTGGACGCCAGCGGTCTGATCGTCAGTCCGGGTCTGATCGACGTCCATGTCCACCTCCGGGTTCCTGGCCAGGACCACAAGGAGACGATGGCGACCGGGACGGCGGCGGCAGCGGCGGGTGGATTCACCGCCGTCGCCACCATGCCGAACACGGTCCCGGCGATCGATAGCGCCGAGATCATCGGCGATATCCTGGCGGATGCGAGGGCCAGCGGCAGCGTCCGGGTCTACCCGATCGCGACGATCAGCCGCGGACGCCTCGGCCACGAGTCCGTGGACTACGCCGCACTGGTCGAGGCCGGCGCCTTCGCGTTCTCCGACGATGGCGACACGACCGCCGACAGCGGCGTCATGCGGGCCGCGCTCCTCGCATCGACCCGCACGGGTCGCCCGGTCATGGTCCACTGCGAGGACGCTGCCCTGGCGCACGGTGCCATGCACGAGGGGACAATCGCAGCCCGGCTGGGTCTCGACGGTATCCCGGCCGAGGCCGAGGAGATCGTCATCGCCCGCGACATCATGCTGGCCCGCCTGACCGGCGGCTGGCTCCACGTGCTCCATGTCAGCACCGGACGTGGGGCCGATCTCGTCCTGTCCGGCAAGCAGACTGGCGTCAACGTGACCGCCGAGGTCATGCCGCACCATCTCACGATGACGGAGGCCTGGGTGGACGGCGACGGCTCGCTCCTCCACACCGACTACCAGCCCCTCCGGCGAGACGTGCCCACGCCAGACCCGATGGCGAAGGTCAACCCGCCGTTGCGGACGCCGGCCGACACCTCGGCGCTGCTCGCCCACCTGCAGCGCGGGACCTTCGACGTCATCGCCACCGACCACGCCCCGCACGCCGACGACGAGAAGGCCCGGCCCTTCGCGGAGGCCCCGATGGGCATGAGCGGGCTGGAACTGGCCCTGCCGACCATGCTCGGACTCGTCCGCGCGGGACACCTGACGATCCACGACCTCATCCATCGCCTGAGTACCCGGCCAGCCCAGCTGTTCGGGATCACGGGCGGATCGCTCCAGCCCGGCACACCGGGCGACGTGACACTGATCGACCCCGACCTCGCCTGGACGGTCAGCCGTGAGACGTTGCGCACGAAGAGCGCGAACACGCCGCTGCTCGGCATGACCGTCCGGGGCCGGGCGACCCTGACCCTCGTCGACGGCAGGGAACGGCATCGCCTGTGACGACCGAACACCTCGCCCCACGCTGGCCGCGACGGGAGGACTCCATCGGATGACGTACCAACCCCGGACCACGGCCGCCCTCGTTCTCGCGGACGGCACCATCTTCAACGGGACGGCCTTTGGCGCCCCGGCGGACGCCGCCGGCGAGGCGGTCTTCACGACGACCATGACCGGCTACCAGGAGGTCTGCACCGACCCGTCCTTCCGGGGGCAACTGGTCTGCATGACGTACCCGCTGATCGGCAACTACGGCGTCAACGGTCATGACGACCAGTCGCGACAGCCATGGATCAACGGGCTGATCGTGCGCGAGCACGCCGCCATGCCGAGCCACTACCAGTCCGACGGGACGATCGACGGCTACCTCCGCCGGTGGGGAATCCCCGCCATCGCCGGGATCGACACGCGTGCCCTGACGCGGCACCTGCGGACCGCCGGCGACATGCGCGCCGTGATCGTCCACGACCGGACGGGCGCGACGGATGCCGACCTCGTCCAGCGGGCAAACGACGCCGCGCTGCCGGGCGAGCAGCGGGTCGTCGACCAGGTCAAGGTCACCAGCGTCGAGCGCTTTGGCCCCAATGACGGCGCCCACATCGTCGTCCTCGACTGCGGCGTCAAGCGCAACATCGTCCGGGCGCTGCTGGAGCGCGGCGCCCGCGTCACGGTCGTCCCCTACGGCTCGTCCCCCGCCGACATCGCGGCGCTCGCTCCGGACGGGGTGATCGTCTCCCCCGGCCCCGGTGACCCCGCCAACCTGGATGAGGGGCTCGACGTCGTGCAGTCGCTGCTGACGAACGACACCCCCTACTTCGGCATCTGCCTGGGTCACCAGCTCCTGGCCCGGGCGATCGGCGCCGAGACGACCAAGCTGAAGTTCGGCCACCGCGGCGGCAACCACCCGGTCATTAACCGGCTCACCGGCCGGGTTTCGATCACCGCCCAGAACCACGGCTTCCGGGTCGAGTCCGGCACCATCCCGACCGGCGACGGCTGGACGGTCGCCCTGGTCAACCTCAACGACGGGTCGGTGGAAGGGCTCAGCCATGCCACCCGACCAGTCCTCTCCGTCCAATTCCACCCGGAGGCGGCGCCGGGTCCGCTCGACAACGGCGGGCTTTTCGACCAGTTCCTAGCGACCGTCCGCGACCGCATGGCGACGGGCACCACGGAGGCCGGCGCGTGACCACCGACCAGACCGACATCCTGTCCCCGGCGGCGCGGGTGGCCAGCCACCCGCCGGTCCGCAGCGTCCTCGTGATCGGCTCGGGACCGATCATCATCGGCCAGGCCGCCGAGTTCGACTACGCCGGCACCCAGGCCTGCCGCTCCCTGCGCGAGGAGGGGATCCGGGTCATCCTCGTGAACTCCAACCCCGCGACGATCATGACCGACGAGGACATCGCCGACGCGGTCTACATCGAGCCGCTCGTGCCGGCCGTCATTCGCCGCATCATCCAGCGAGAGCGCCCCGACGGCCTCCTGCCGACGCTCGGCGGGCAGACCGGCCTCAACCTCGCGGTCGAGGTCGCCAGGCTCGGCATCCTGGAGGAGTACGGCGTCCGCCTGCTCGGGACGCCGCTCGACGCGATCCAGATGGCCGAGGACCGCTCGCTGTTCAAGGATCTGCTGGCCGAGATCGGCGAGCCCTCCGTGCCCAGCGCGATCGTGACCACGCTGGACCAGGCTCACGCCTTCGCCCGCGAGGTCCCCCTGCCTCTCGTCATCCGGCCGGCCTTCACCCTCGGCGGGACCGGCGGCGGCGTCGCCTTCACCGAGCGACAACTGATCGACATCGTCACCTCCGGCATCGACGCGTCCCCGATCGGCCAGGTCCTGCTCGAACGCTCGCTCCTCGGCTGGAAGGAGATCGAGTACGAGGTGATGCGGGACGCCGCCGACACCTGCATCACGATCTGCAACATGGAGAACCTGGACCCGATGGGGGTCCACACGGGCGACAGCATCGTCGTCGCGCCGTCGCAGACGCTGACCGACGGCGAGTACCAGATGCTGCGGTCGTCGGCACTGAAGATCATCCGGGCCCTCGGGATCGAGGGCGGCTGCAACGTCCAGTACGCCCTCGACCCGGACTCGTCGGCCTACTCCGTGATCGAGGTCAACCCGCGAGTCTCCCGCTCGTCGGCGCTCGCGTCGAAGGCGACCGGCTACCCGATCGCCCGCGTCTCGGCCAAGATCGCCATCGGCAAACGGCTGGACGAGCTGCGGAACGCCGTCACCGGCGAGACGACGGCGGCCTTCGAGCCCGCGCTCGACTACGTCGTCGCCAAGATCCCCCGCTGGCCCTTCGACAAGTTCACCGGCGCGGACCGGACGATCAGTACCCAGATGAAGGCGACCGGTGAGGTCATGGCGATCGACCGGTCGTTCGAGGGCGCGATCCAGAAGGCGGTCCGCTCGCTGGAGACGACCGCCAAGGATCTGGGCTGGGAAGAGCCGGCCTGGTCCGGCCCTGACGCCGAGGCGATCCTGACCGACCTCATTCAGCGGCCCAACGACATCCGGCTGTGGGCCGTGATGGCCGCGCTGCGGCGGGACTGGACCCCGGACCGGATCCACGGTCTCAGCGGGATCGACCACTGGTTCCTCGACAAGCTCAAGGGGCTGGTCGCGATGGAGCGCGAGCTGACCGGCGGCGTCCGGCAGGACCCGGACCGGCTCTGGCGCGCCAAGCGGGCCGGTTTCAGCGACCGGCAGATCGCGACGCAGACCGGCACCCTCGAGTCCGACATCGCCAACCAGCGGTACGAACTCGACATGGTGCCGGTCTACAAGATGGTCGACACCTGCGCCGCCGAATTCGCCGCGAAGACGCCCTACTTCTACTCGACCTATGAGCAGGAGGACGAGGCCATCCCGCTGGAGGGTCGCCGGGCGATCGTCGTCGGCTCGGGTCCGATCCGGATCGGCCAGGGCATCGAGTTCGACTACTGCTCGGTGCAGGCCGCCCGGACACTGCATGAGGCCGGTGTCGCCTCGATCATGGTCAACAGCAACCCCGAGACCGTCTCCACCGACTTCGACGCCAGCGACCGGCTCTACTTCGAGCCGCTCGACGCCGAGAGTGTCCGGGAGATCGTCCGGCACGAGCGCCAGTCCGGCACCGACGAGCCCGACATGCCCCCGGTGATCGTCCAGTTCGGCGGGCAGACGGCGATCAACCTGGCCGGACCGCTGTCCCGGGCCGGCGCACCGATCCTCGGCTCCTCCCTGGACTCGATCGACCTGGCCGAGGACCGCGACCGCTTCGGCGCCTTCCTGCGGGAACTCGACATCCCGCAGCCGCTCGGCGCCACGGTCACCAGTCTGAGCGACGCCCAGGCCGTGGCCGAACGGATCGGCTACCCCGTCCTCGTCCGGCCGAGCTACGTGCTCGGCGGGCGGGCGATGGAAGTCGTCTACGGCGGCGACCAGCTGGCCCGCTACGTCAGGACCAATGCCAGCTTCAGCACCGAGCACCCGATCCTGGTCGACAAGTACCTGCTCGGTCGCGAGATCGAGGTCGATGCGATCAGCGACGGCGAGTCGGTCCTGATCCCGGGGATCATGGAGCACATCGAGCGGGCTGGCGTTCACTCCGGCGACTCGTTCGCGGTCTACCCGGCCCAGAACGTCTACCCGGCCGAGATCCAGACGATCGTCGACCACACGACGCGGATCGCGCTCGGGCTCAGGTCCAGGGGCCTCATCAACATCCAGTTCGTCATCCAGAGCGGTCGGGTCTTCGTCCTGGAGGTCAACCCGCGCTCCTCCCGGACGGTCCCCTTCATGAGCAAGGCGACCGGCGTCCCCATGGTCAAACTGGCGACCAACATCCTGCTCGGTCGGACCCTGGCCGAGCAGGGCTACTCCGGCGGTCTCTGGCCCACCCAGCCGCTGGTCGCGGTCAAGGCGCCGGTCTTCTCGATGGCCAAGCTCCGCGGCGTCGAGATCCACCTCGGCCCGGAGATGAAGAGCACCGGCGAGGTGATGGGCATCGACCGGTCGTTCGAGCCGGCCTTCTACAAGGCGCTGCTCGGCGCCGGGCTGGCCCTGCCGCCCGAGTCCTCGATCCTGCTCTCGCTCGCCGACGAGGACAAGGCCGACGCGCTCGGGATGATCGACGCGCTGGTGCGGCTCGGGCACAAGCTGTTCGCCACCGAGGGGACCGCCGCCTTCCTGGAGCGCAACGGCCTCCCGGTCCAGATGGCGACCAAGCGGATCGGCCGCGGCAAACCCGACGTCCTCGACCTGATCCTGCAGCGGACGGTCGCCGGCATCATCAACACGCCGGGCCGGGCCGACAAGGAGGTCCTCGACGGGCTCCAGATCCGCCGGGCGGCCGTCGAGCGGGGCATCCCCTGTATCACGTCGCTGGACACGGCCCGGGCGATGGTCCGGGCGATGCGGCGCAACAACGCGACCTACTCGATCCAGCCAGCGGCCAGCTACCGGAAGACCGGCATCGGATACTAGGGCGGGAGGGTCAGGCCAATGTCCGAATCGATCGACCCGGTGCCGGAGGACGTCGCCACCGTCCGGGGGTCCCGGGCCAGTGGCCACCGGGAGTTCGCCGCGACGGTCGTCGCGACCGAGCGCGAGATGGGCGACTGCACGCTCCTGACGGTCGCCCTGCCGCCGGGGGTCGCCCATCGCCTCCGGCCGGGCCAGTTCGTCAATGTCCTCTGCCGGGACGCGCTGTCGCTCGACCCGCTGTTGCGGCGACCCTACTCCTTCTTCGGGGTCGATGCGGCCAATGACACGATGACGCTGCTGGTCCGGCCGTTCGGGCGGGGCAGCCAGTGGCTGGCCGCCCGGACGGCCGGTGACGTCCTCGATGTCATGGGTCCGCTCGGCAACCACTTCGAGGCGACCAGCCGGGCCGACCGGCTGCTGATGGTCGCCGGCGGGGTGGGGATCGCCCCGCTCGTCCACCTGACCGACGAGGCGCTGGCACGGGGCCAGAGCGTCACCCTGCTGATGGGCGCGTCGACCGCCTCGACCCTGCTCTCGGCTGCCCGCCTCCCGGCCGAAGTCGAGTACGTCGTGGGGACCGACGACGGCTCGCAGGGTCACGCCGGCTTCGTGACGGACCTCGTCCCGGACTACCTCCAGTGGGCCGACCAGGTCTTCGCCTGCGGTCCCGACCCGATGCTCCGGTCGCTCGCCAGCGTCATCCGGCAGCACCGCGTGGGTCGCCGCCCCAGCGTCCACGTGTCGGTCGAGCGCTCGATGGCCTGCGGCGTCGGTGCCTGTCTCGGCTGCGTGATCGACACCCGCCACGGGATGCAGACGTCCTGCGTCACCGGTCCCGTCTTTCCCATCGAGGAGATCGTCTGGTGAGCGCGTCGACACGACCCGGAAGGAGGGGAACCGATGGCTGACCTGTCGGTCGACCTGGCGCCGTCCAACCCACGCGAACTCCGCCTCGCCAATCCGGTCATCGCCGCGTCGGGCTGTTTCGGCTACGGCCAGGAGTACCAGGGGACGATCGACGTCGACCGGCTGGGCGCCTTCGTCTCGAAGGGCATCACCCCTGAGCCGCGCTCGGGCAACCCGATGCCCCGGATCACCGAGACGCCGGGCGGGATGCTGAACGCCATCGGCCTCCAGAACCCCGGCATCCGCGCCTTCATCCGGAAGTACCCGCCGGTCTGGGAGGGCTGGTCGCTGCCCGCGATCGTCAACATCTCGGCCGAGTCCGTCGCCGACTTCGCCGACATGGCCCGCCGCCTCGACGAGGTGCCGGGAGTAGCGGCGCTCGAAGTCAACATCTCCTGCCCGAACGTCAACGCCGGCGGCTTCTGCTTCGGCTGGGACGCCGCGATGAGCCGCGATGTCACGGCGGCGGTGCGCGCGGCGACCACGCTGCCGATCATCGTCAAGCTCAGTCCCGGCGCGACGGACATCGCCGCCATCGCCATCGCGGTCGAGGAGGGTGGCGCGGACGCCGTCAGCCTGATCAACACGCTCGTCGGCATGAGCATCGACGTCCGGAAGCGTCGACCGGTGCTGGCCAACCGGACGGGGGGGCTGTCCGGGCCGGCGATCAAGCCGGTCGCCGTCCGGATGACCTACCAGGTCGCCCAGGTCGTCGGCATCCCCGTGGTCGGGCTGGGCGGCATCATGGGGCTGGACGACGCCCTCGAGTTCTTCATGGCCGGCGCCAGCGCGGTCCAGGTCGGGACCGGCTTCTTCGCGCAGCCCGGCCGGATGGTCGGCATCGTCGACGAACTGGACGCGTGGCTGGACGCCCAGGGGTGCGCGCGGCTGGGGGAGATCGTCGGCGCGGCCCTGCCGAACGGCCTCCCGCCGCGCCGCATGCGGGCCGACGACATCGCCTTCGCCATCCCATACGACCCGGCCTGATCCGGGCGGCAGCCGCGAACCTCGCCCCGCGACCTGACCGTACCTGACGGAGGTCAGTGGTTGACGGTGACGCCGAGTGGCTGATAAGGTCCCGCCTGGTGCTGCCCCCTGGTAGCCCGACCGTCAGCCACGACTCCCGGGAGGCTCATGTCCATGACCGCAACGACGACGTACTGCGCACGGGCACTGGGCTCCGCTCCCCAGGCATAACCGGCGGCCAGGTCCCGGCGACTCCCGATACCGGAGAGTCCGAGGGCGCCGCTCCGACGACACCGCTGACTCCGCCCCTGCGCATGACCGATCGCTGACCTCACGGGATCCTCCGTGGGGCTGTCGTCATGTCGTCGGCACGCGGGAGTCCCCGGACAATGCCCATCGCCACCTCTTCCCGATCACCCGAATGGTCGCTGCTCATCCGGTATCTCCGTCCCTGGCGCAATCGCCTCCTCCTGCTCGGTGCGGTCCTGGTCGGCACCATCGCGGTCCAGATCGCGACCCCGCTCGCGGCGGCCCGGTTCCTCGACGAGGCGACGGGCGACGGTGCGATGCGGACGTTGCTCACCCTGGCCGTGCTCACGCTCGTCCTGGGACTGCTCGGACAGGGCCTTGGCCTCGGCGAGACCTGGGTCGCCGAGCGCGTCGCGTGGGGCGCCACGAATGCCCTCCGCGAAGACCTCGCCTCCCACCTGCTCCACCTGGACGCCGCCTTTCACCACGCCCATACGCCCGGCGAGTTGATCGAGCGGGTCGACGGCGATATCGGGACGATGGCCCGGCTATTGTCCCGCTTCGCGGTCTACGTCCTCGGCAACGCCGCTCTGATCCTCGGGGTCCTCGGCGTCCTCTTCTGGCTGGACTGGCGGGTCGGGCTCGGCCTGACCCTGTTCGTCTCCACCGCACTCGTCACCGTCAATGGGCTGCGGGCCGCGGCAACCCGGCACTCCC
>CADCWK010000423.1:5079-13746 GCA_902806375.1 uncultured Thermomicrobiales bacterium | reverse complement strand
GACCAGAATCCCGCCCTCGCCCATGACTGGCTCAGCGATGAAGGCCGCGACGTCGCCACTCGTCTGATACGTAATCGCCCATTCGACCAGTTCGGCACAGCGCTCGGCGACGAGTTCCGGGTCGTCCGTTCCGAACGGGTTCCGGTAGACGTACGGTGCCGGCGCGAACGCGACGCCAGGCAGGTAGGGTCCCCCGCGCGTCTTCCGCGCCTGGTTGCCGGTAATGGACAGCGTCGCGTTGGTCCGGCCGTGGAACGAATGCGTCAGGCTGATGAACTCATGGCGACCGGTGTAGGCCTTGGCCATCCGCATCGCCGTCTCGATGCCCTCGGCGCCGGAGTTACCGAAGAACGTCTTGCTCAGGTCACCGGGTGTGATCTGTGCCAGCCGCTCCGCGCAATCCGCAACGGAGGGGACGTGGTAGATGTAACTCGCGGCATGGATGACCTGATCGAGCTGCTCACGGACCGCGGCCAATACCTTCGGGTGCCGGTGACCGGCGTTGGCAACCGCGATCCCGGCGAAGCAGTCGAGATACTCCGTGCCGTCCGCGTCCCAGATCGTCGCTCCCTCCGCGCGCGCCACTACGACCGGCTCGATGGCCTTGACGAAGCTCGTCGCCACATACCGCTCGTACTTGCTGGCCGTGGCGTCATGGTCGTGGCCCGTCGTCATGGTCGTGCCAGCCCGCTCCTCGATCATCATCCCGCTCCTCTGCAGATTCGCCCCGTCAGGCGCTTCGAACCGGTCGTGTGAGACGGCAAGTCCCGTTCAGATCTCAATCAATGCCGTGCGCTGAGAGCCGCCTGGGCCGCCACCACCGATGGCCATCCCTCAACCCCTTGCGTCTCCCGGGCGGCATCGAGGATGGCCAGCACCATGGCGTCCGCCGCGGCGGCACCGACGAGATCCGTCATGTTCGCTCCGGTGGTCGCTTCGAGCTCCACCTGGCCCTCGTACGGCGCCATGGCGAAGATCGTGTCGCCATCGCCCATCGCGTGGGCGGGTCGGATCGCCCGGGCCAGGCCATCGTGCGCCAGATCGGCGACCTTGATGAGCTGCGGCTTGGTCAACGCCGCGTTCGTCGCGATCACGCCAAGCGTGGTGTTGCTCATCGCGGTGGTGACTTCCGGTACCCGGTCCGGCTGGTGGTAGAGCAGCGGCACATCGAAACCGCCGTCCGTCGCGTACAGGCGCCCCGTCACCGGGTGAATCAACCCGCCGAGTGCGTTGACGACGACCAGCGCGCCGACGACGATGCCACCCGGCAACAGGAGTGACGCGGTCCCCAGCCCACCCTTGATCCGGACACAGCCTGGTCCCTTGCCGGCCGTCCCCCCAGCGCCCGCGCCGACGCTCCCGCGCTCGAACCGGCCGCCCTGGGCGGCGGCGGCGGCCCGGTGTCCCCACTCACCCGTGGGCAGGACCGTTGGGTCGCTCAGCCGGTAGTCCAGGATGACGGCACCAGGAACGATCGGGATCAGCCCGCCGAACACGGAGGCGCCGACGCCCTGGCTGTGGAGCCACTCGGTGATGCCCGTCACGGCGCTGAGGCCCATCAGACTGCCACCGGTCAGGCCGATCCCGTGGACGAGCGAGCCAGTCGCCGTGGCCGCCAGGGCGTCCGTCTCGATGGTTCCGGGATTCGAGCCGCGCACCGAGACTCCGGCCGCCGCCCCCGCCTTGCACAGCACGGCGGTCGTGCCCCGCAGAACCCGCTCACTCGTGTAATGACCGACCGTTACGCCTGGCACGTCGGTAATCGCGTTCAGGGGACCAGGTTCCAGCCGAACGACCTGCTGCCTATCCACCGTGATCCCCCTTGTCGTGCGTATGGTCAGCCAGCCGCCACCTGGCCGAGGCACGCCGGTCCGAGTCGTCGCCCGTTCCCTCGACGACCGGTACGTTGATCCAGAGGACCGTCGTGGTCATCTCGCTCTCGTTCCACCAGCGATGGGGCTGCGTACTGCCGAAGAACAGCGAGTCGCCCGCCTCCAGGAGATAGCGCTCGGCCTCCTCGATCCAGAAGGTCAATTGCCCTGAGAGGACATAGATGATCTCCTCCCCCGGGTGGGCGTAGGGCTCCTCAGCACCACCCCCTGGATGGATCTCGATCCGCTGGGCTTCCAGCGCTCCCGGCCGGGTGATCAGATCCTCGATGACGACCCGTCCCGCCGCCGCCACGTAGCGGGGTCGGTCCTGGGGGTGGAGCACGCGCCGGTGGTCGGCACGGTAGTCCGGGCTGAGCCCTGGGACAGTCGTGCCGTAGGCGTCGGCGAGCTTGAAGAGGTTGCCGACGGCGATGCTGGACTGACCACGCTCCACGGCGCTGAGGAAGGAGACCGACAGGCCGCACCGGGCGGCTACGTCGGCCAGCGACCAGCCACGCTCGGTCCGCATCGCCCGCAGCCGGGCACCGAGGTCGAAGGCGGGGCCGATTGGCGGCTCGGGCAGGCCGGCCTCGGCCGGGCCGAGCTCACGCCGGATCGCCGCCGCGTTCAGCCGCTCCGTGCGTCGCAGCCGGGCGATCTCCCGCAGGCGGCGGAGGTCGTCGCCGCTGTAGAGCCGGTGGCCACCTGGCGTTCGCCGCGGGCTGATCAGCCGCTCACGTTCCCAGACCCGCAGGTTCTCCCGCGAGACACCAGTCAGCCGGGCTGCTTCGCCGATGGGATGCAGTAGCTGCCCATCCCGCGGCGGTCGTCCGTCATCGGCTCCAGGCACCCGTCGTCCCCCGTCGGTCACTGGCGGGGTCCTCCGGGGCGGGTCATGCCGGCGGCGATCGCAGCGCGTACGCCCATACAGCGGGACATGATATCCCGATCCGATCATCGGTGCTTCCCCGTTGGTCCACGTGCACTGTCCGGCGATCTGGGCCAACTTCATACACTCTTGACAGTGTTTCCGCTGCCTCGTATCGTACCGCCTATCGTACAGGAAAGATACCGATTTGCAGGAATCGCGTCCGTCTCATCGTCGAGCGGCAGTCGATTGGCACCCGGTCCAACGGCGGAACCAGGGTGTCCCCGCTCTCGACATGGCACAGGGCAGGGATCGAGAGGAGGGCGAGACCCGATGGCGAGTGCGGCCAAGACTCAGGTGGAGACGCTCCGGAACTACGTCGGTGGCCAGTGGCTGCCGGCAGAGGCGACAGAGACACGTGAGGTCCGCAACCCGGCAACGGACGAGGTCGTAGCGCATGTCCCGCTCAGCGGGACGGCGGATGTCGACCGAGCCGTAGCGGCGGCGGCGGCGGCGTTCCCCGCCTGGCGAGCGACACCACCCCAGGAACGGGCCCGGTACTTCTTCAAGCTCCGCCAGTTGCTGGACGAGAACCGGGAAGAGCTGGCGCGCCTGATCGTCACCGAGATGGGCAAGACGCTCGACGACTCTCGCGGCGAGGTCCAGCGCGGCATCGAGAACGTCGAGACTGCCTGCGGCATCCCATCCATGATGATGGGTTACGGGCTGGAGGACGGGGCTGCCCGTGGGATCGACGAGGAAGTCATCTTCCAGCCACTGGGAGTCTTCGCGGCGATCACTCCCTACAACTTCCCCTTCATGATCGCCCACTGGTTCTGGCCGTATGCCGTCGCCGCGGGCAACACGTTCATCATCAAGCCGTCCGAGCAGGACCCTGGCGTAATGCGGAGGACCTTCGAGCTCATCGAGCAGGTCGGCTTTCCGCCCGGCGTCATCAACCTCGTCAACGGCGGCCACGACGCCGTCAACGCCCTGCTCGACCACCCGGTGGTCCGGGGAATCTCCTTCGTCGGCTCGTCGCAGACCGCCGCCTACGTCTATCAGCGCGGCGCCGCCAGCGGCAAGCGCGTCCAGGCATCCGGGGGGGCCAAGAACGCGATCGTCGTGATGCCTGACGCCAACCTCGACACCTACCTCTCCACCATGATGAACTCGTTCTACGGAGCGGCCGGCCAGCGCTGCCTGGCCAACTCTCTCGTGATCCCGGTCGGCTCGGCTCACCAGGAGACGAGGGAGCGGGTCGCCGAGGCAGCCAGCCGTCTGAGGGTCGGCGACGGGCTGGAAGCCGGGGTGGAACTGGGACCGGTCGTCTCGGCGGCCGCGCGCGACCGCATCTTCGCGGCGATCACCAGCGGAGTCGAGGAGGGCGCCGAGGCCGTCCTCGACGGTCGCCAGGTCCATGTCCCGGAGCGGCCGCATGGCTACTTCGTCGGGCCGACCCTGCTCGATAACGTACGGCCGGGGATGCGGGTCTACGGCGAGGAGATCTTCGGTCCTGTCGTCGGTATGGCACCGGTCGACAGCCTCGATGAGGCGATCGCCCAGATCAACGCCGCCGAGTACGGCAATGCGGCGTCGATCTTCACCGAGAGTGGCGCGGCCGCGCGGCGGTTCCGCTACGAGGTCGAGACCGGCAACATCGGGATCAACGTCGGCGTCGCGGCGCCGATGGCCTACTTCCCGTTCAGCGGGGCCAAGCGGTCCTTCTTCGGCACGCTGCACCCGCAAAGCCGCGACGCCGTCCGTTTCTTCACCGAGAGCAAGGTCGTCATCAGCCGGTGGACGACCGGCGACAACAGCCCCGTCACGGGGGTCGGTCGGTAGCGCGGGCCGTCCGCGCGCCACGGGAATCGGGCCATGGGAATGGAGAACAACGCCATGACGGATCAGACGGAGCGCGTGGTCGACCTCGGAGGGTTGCTGTCCCGGTCGCTGTCACGCCGCTCGGCGGTGCAGGCCGGTCTGTTCAGTGCCGTCGCGCTGGGCGGCTTCGGCAGCCTGAGAGGTGCCTCGGCACAAGGGCAGCCGGGTGGGCGCCTCGTCATCGGGAAGCCAGGTGACGTGCTCGATCTGGACCCGCACTTCAGCTCCAGCCAGATCACCTGGGAGATCCAGGCGGTCGTCTACGAGAGCCTGGTCTTCCTCGACAGCAACCTCCAGCCAGTCCCCGGACTCGCGGAGAGCTGGACGACACCCGACGACCGGACCTACGTCTTCGCGCTCCGGCAGGGGGCGATGTTCCACAACGGCCGTGAAGTGACCGCCGACGACGTGGTCTTCAGCCTGCGACGGGTGCTCGAGTCCCCCGAGTCCTGGTGGAACGTCAAGATGGGCCCGGCCGTGGAGCCAGACGCCGCCGCACTGGACGCGGCGGCGACCGCCGAGGCGCTCGGGACTCCGACGGTGATCGGCAACTCCGTCGGCGTGACGGTCGAGGCAACCGGACCCTACGAGGTGACCGCCACGCTGACGGAGCCCTACGCCCCCTTCCTCCAGTCGCTGTCCGCCACGACGACCTCGATCGTGCCGGCCGCTGAGGTGGAGAGCGGCGAGATCGACCTGTCGACGCAACTGGTCGGTACCGGCCCGTTCCAGGTCACCGAGCACCTGCCCGACCAGCGCTGGGTGTTCGGCAAGTTCGCCCAGTACTGGCAGGCACCGGGGGCGCAACTCGACGAGGTGATCTGGCAGATCATCCCTGACGAGACCTCTCGCCTGGCGGCTCTGCGCACGGGTGAAGTCCAACTGACGATGTTCGAGAACCCGGCCCTGATGGATCTCCTGGCGAGCGAGCAGACCGTCACCACGGTCGAACAGGTCACCACCAACTACTACATCCTGTTCGTCAACGGGAACAGGCCGGAGTTGGCCGACACGAGGGTCCGGCAGGCGATCTCGCTGGCGATCGATCGGAACGAGATCGGCGAAGTGGCCCTCTTCGGACATGCCGCCGTTACCGGACCGGTCGCCCCCGCCTTTACCGGACTCGCTACCCCGATCGAGGAACTCCCTTTCTACACACAGGACGTCGACCGGGCGCGGCAACTCCTGACCGAGGCCGGCGTCGCTGAAGGGTTCGCCCTGCAGATCCTGGTCAGCCCGGCCCTGGCAGCGACGGTGACGATGGCGGAGGTGATGCAGGAGCAGATGGCCGAAGCGGGCATCGAACTCGAGATCGTCCAGCGCGACCTTGCCACCTTCGTCGCCGAATACACGGACGGGGAGTCCGCGCAGCTCGCCATCTCCTGGTGGGCTGGATACAGCGACCCCTACCTGATCCTGATCGAGCTCGGCGCCGGTCTTGCCGCCTTCATCGGACTGGACGACCCGACGATCAACGATCTGGTGGTGCGGGCCGGCCGGGAGACGGATCCGGCGACCCGCCTGGCGACCCTCCGGGAACTGGAGGCGGCCGTCACGACCCAGGGGAATTTCCAGCCACTGGTCACCCGGAACAATTTCGTCGCCTACCGGAACGACCTCGTCGGTAACGTCGAGTTCGCAGCCTCCGATGGCTTCGGTCTGCCACTCTGGCACAACGTCAAGGACATGACCCTGCTGACCTAACGCCGGCGAGGCTCCCGCCCCCGACCCATCGTAGGTGGGTCGGGGGCGGTGGACATGAAAGGGCGGTCCGCCCGTGGGTCGATACATCGCCAGGCGGGCGGTGACCGCCTTCATCACCATCCTGGGCGTGGCCACGATCGTCTTCGTGCTCATGCGCCTGATCCCGGGCGGCATCGTCGAGGCGCTCGCCGGACCGTCAGTCTCGCAGCAGCCGGAGCTGGTGGAGGCGATCAAGGAAAAGTACGGTCTCAACGAGCCGCTCGTCGTCCAGTACGGCATCTGGCTAGGCAACGCGCTTCAAGGTGACCTGGGGGAGTCGCTCGGGACGGGACGCCCGATCATGGAGGAGATCCTCCGCAAGGGGCGGATCACGGTCGAACTGGCGACCCTGGCGACGATCATATCGATCGTGGTCGGCGTGCCGCTCGGCATGCTGGCCGCCTTCCGGGCCAATTCCCCCATTGACGGCGGGGTTCGCGTGTCGGCACTGGTCGGGCTGTCGATTCCCGACTTCGTGCTTGGGACGCTGCTCATCTACTTCGTCTCGACCTGGGGTCTCGGGCTGCCGATCTCCCAGTACGTCTCGTGGTCGGACAGTCCGGTGGGGCACCTCAAGTCGATGGCCCTGCCAACGTTCGTCCTGTCCGTCAGTATCACGGCGGTCGTCATGCGGGTCATCAGGGCGAGCATGCTGGACGTCCGGAATGAGGCCTTCGTGGTCACCGCCCGGTCCAAAGGGCTCCAGGAGCGTCACGTCACGACCCGTCACGTCATGCGGGCCGCGCTGATCCCGACGGTCACCATTGTCGGAATCAACCTGGGTTACCTCCTCAGTGGGGCGATCATCGTCGAGGAGTTGTTCTCGATCCCGGGACTGGGCCGTTACGCGCTGCAAGGCATCCTCGGCCGCGACTATCCGGTCGCGCAGGCGACGGTCGTCGTTGGAACGCTGATGTTCGTCCTGGCCAACTTCGTGACCGACATCCTCTACGCCTTCCTGGATCCGCGCATCAAGTACTGAGCCAACCGGGCTGAGGCACGGTTCGGGTCCGGTCCGGTCCCACGTCAATGCCTGGAGAGGTGTCATGGTCGCTCGGGAAGACGCGGGCATCAGGAAACCAGTCGCCTTGGAGGGTGAATCCCCGGTCGCAGCACCGTCGGATGGGGCGACCCTGGGGCGGAACGTCCGAACGGTCCGGCGCCAATCGTCTCCCGTTATCCGGTTCGTTCGCCAAAGTCCGATCGGTGCGGTCTCGGCGTTCTTTCTCCTGGGAGCCCTTGGTGTAGCGCTGGTCGGACCATTCGCTGGAGTCGGCAGCCCCTCGGATATCTCACCACGGGCAATGTTCGCTCCCCCATCGGCCGACCTTCCCTTCGGTGCGGACGAACTGGGCCGGAACCTGCTGGCCCGGCTGGTCTATGCCCTCCGGATCTCGTTCGCGCTGGCGGCCGTAGCGGCCCTGATGGCGGCCCTGATCGGCACTTTTCTCGGCCTCGTCTCCGGCTTCGCGGGCGGGATCGTGGATGAGATCGTCATGCGGATCACCGACATGCTCTTCGCCTTCCCCACCCTCCTCCTCGCCATCATGATCGCCGCCATCATGGGCCCCGGTATCTCAGGGGTCATCCTGACCATCGTGATCGCCACGGTCCCGGTCTTCACCCGGGTTGCCCGGGGACCGACGTTAAGCGTCCGGGAGACGGAGTACACCATCGCCGCCCGCGTCAGTGGGGCCTCGTCCGGGCGAATCCTGTTCCGTCATGTCCTGCCGAATATCATGACGCCCCTGCTGGTGCAGCTCGCGTTCACCCTGTCCGGCGCCCTGATAGCGGAGGGGGCCCTCAGCTTCCTCGGCCTGGGCGTCCAGCCGCCGACCCCCTCCCTTGGCTCGCTCCTCTCTGACGGCAAGATCTACATGGAACTCGCACCCTGGATGATGCTCGTCCCGGGCCTGACGCTGGCCGCGTCGATCCTGGCCGTGAATCTCCTTGGGGATGAGTTGCAGCGGTTCCGGGACCCCCGGCTGAACCGCAAGTAGACCGACAGGAGACGCGCGGATGGGCAGGGGGAGCATTCGCCCCATCTCGCGGCGGACTGCGGTCAGGACCGGGTTGCTCGGTACCGCCGGGATGGCTCTGCCCGCGGTCGGAAGGGTCGGCCCTGGCGAATCAGCGGGAAAGGAAAGCCAGCACCGCCAGATCGCCACGCCAGGGGTCACCCCTGTGATTGAAAGAGGAGTAGGCGTGCTGACCGATGTTCCCGGTTTTCTCGTCGGCCACGCCACGCTCGGATCGGCGATCACTGGCTGCACCGTCGTCCTTTGCCCACCGGAGACGGCA
>CADCWK010000423.1:0-5069 GCA_902806375.1 uncultured Thermomicrobiales bacterium | reverse complement strand
TCCCTGGCGAATCGGCGGGAAAGGACGGCCAGCATCGCCAGATCGCCACGCCTGGAGCCACCCCCGTGCCCGTGATTAAAGGAGGAGCAGGCGTGCTGACCGATGTTCCCGGTTTTCTTGTCGGCCATGCCACGCTCGAATCGGCGATCACTGGCTGCACCGTCGTCCTTTGCCCACCGGAGACGGCAGCCGGTGTGGCCGTCCTCGGAGGCTGGCCCGCGACTCGGGAAATGGAGATCCTCTCCCCGCTCAGCGCGTCGCCCTTCATCGACGCCATTCTCTTTACCGGCCGCAGCGTCTTCGGGCTGGCCGCCGCTGACGGGGTGGTCCGTTGGCTGGAGGAGTTCCGGACCGACCTCCCGCAGGTACCGGGTGCGGTGATCAACGACCTCGCGATGGGGAATCCCGCCCAGCGTCCCGGCCCCGAGGAGGGTTACCTGGCCTGCCAGGAAGCGACCTCGTCCCTGGTCCGCGGTTCGGTCGGCGCGGGGACCGGAGCCACCGTTGGCAAGCTGCGCGGTCCCGGGACGCTCATGAAGGGAGGGATCGGCTCGGCCAGTCGTTCCTTTGGCGCCGGAGGGATCGTGGGCGCGATGGCCGTGGTCAATGCCATCGGCGACATCTTCGACCGCGATGGTCGGGTCCTGGCCGGGGCTCACGGTGCGGACGGCCGGTATATCGACTTTGCCCCCTTTGTCCAGGAGCGCCCGCTGTTCCCTGACGAGACCGCAGCCAGCAGCAACACGACGCTCGTCGTGGTTGCCACCAACGCCCGGTTGACCAAGACCCAGTGCTCGGTGGTGGCGAAGATGGCGCAGGCGGGCGTCGCCCGGGCGATCAGACCGGTCTTCACCCCGTGGGACGGTGACACTGTCGTCGTCGCGGCTTCGGGCAGTGTCCCGGCCAGTGACTTCACGATTGGCATCCTCGCCGCCGAGGTCGTTGCCGACAGTATCCGGGACGCCGTACTGTCTGCCACATCGATGGGCGGCGTTCCCGACATGGCTACCCCAGGGGTCCGCTCAGAGGCGGATCCGGCCTGGTCGGGGCAGACACCTGCCGGGGACACTGCTGGTCAGCCGACTGGATGATGGTCGTCCCCGGCACGGGGAAATCATCCGCCAGACCCCGTCCGAGCCATTGCCTGGAGACGACCGAACCGCCGCATGATGTCGACCAGACGATCGTGTGGCAGAGCTTCGGCAATGTGCCCATCACGACCGGTCATGGTCCTGGCTGCCACAAGGGCGTTGAGGACCGCCTCCTCCGTCGCTTCTATGGTCGCCAGAAAGAGCTCGTCGATGCGCGTGTCTGCCAGCTGGAAGACGGAACGCACTGAGTCGAGCGAAGATCGATCTATCCGGTTCTCCCGGGCATTGGAGAAGGCAAGCACCAGGTCGCCGGAGGAGTTCCGTCCGATCGCGCCCACCCGACTGAGACCGAGCATCCCCCGCTGGCAAAGCCGCCCGAGTTGCCGATCGGAGAGCGGTGCATCCGTAGCGATGACGACGATGACCGAGCCATCCTTGTGAGGACCGGAATCCGCATCCGCTTCCCGTTGCCGTGCCGCCAGCTCCCGTCCCACCGGCACACCGTCGACCAGCAGGTCGGTCGTGACCCCGAAGTTCCCCTGGATCAGCACACCGACCCGGTACGGACGTCCCGCGATCGTTGCGACACGCGACGCGGTGCCGATGCCACCTTTGAACCCGAACAGCCGCATACCTGTTCCACCGCCAACATTCCCCTCCAGGACTGGTCCCCCCGTCGCCGTATCGAGTGCAGCCCAGACGTCCTCGAGACTGACGTGCTGGCCGGCGATGTCGTTGAGGTAACCGTCGAATGTCTCCGCCACGACCGGAATGACGAAGTCACGGGTACCGAGCGTCGGCTCTCGCTCGCAGAGCCACTCGACGCAGGCCCGATGCGCTGTCCCGACCGAGAACGTATTCGTAATGAGAATGGGTGTCTCGAGCAGCCCATACTCATCCACCTGTGACCGCCCGGTGATCTCCCCCGCTCCGTTGAGGATCCCGATAGCGGCCGGGACGGAAGCGGCGAAGACGGACTGTCCATGCGGATGAATGGCCGTCACGCCTGTTCGGGCCGGACCGTCACCGACGCGCAGTGCCCCATCGCCATGGATAACGGTCGTGTGTCCCACGCGGACACCTTCGACATCGGTAATCGCGTTGAGCGGGCCGGTCGGCAGGTCACCGATGACAATACCGAGGTCACGGAGGCGCGGGTAGCCAGTCACTGGTGCCCTCTCGCGGTCGTCACTCACCGCCGGATTCAACGCTTGATCCGCCATCTGCGGGTGCCAACACAGGTGACCAGGCGACATCTGGATCGAGCGGATAGATCGGACGGCGCAGCCGCTGGTAGTCGAAAGTCGACAGTTTCGGGCTGCTGATACCTGGCGCGTCGACTTCAATGACTTTGGTCGCGATAGGCTCGAAGGCGGCCCGGAAGTGAGCGGCACTCTTGAGCACGAGGATGCGACGCTCGGTCGGCTCGATGCCGAACGCGCGGAAGTAGTTCAGGTCATCGGGATGTCCGCGCAGTTCGGTCAGCTGCAACTCGATCCCGCCCGGGCCACCGATCTCCAGGACCACCGTCCGCCCACGACTGGAGATAGTCCCGGCACCCATCGGTCCGATCAAGGGGAAGCTGCCCTCGTGGATCAGCCGGACCATGCCGGTAACCTCGACAGGGGACCCGTGCAGGCCGTCATGTTTGCCCCCGACGACGAGGGTGATCTCCTGTCCGACTCCTGCCGCGATGCACGCCGCGACCGCCTCGGCATCCATGATCTGTGCGACAGCGGCCGAGCGGACTCCCATGTCGAGCAGCGCCTTGAGCACGACGGTCCCATCGCCGGCGGTACCGCTGGCACCGGAGTCAGAGATATCGGCCAGCACGTAGACGGCACCTTCGGGTGCCGCCATCGCTTGTTCGATCGCGTTCGCGACGGGCGTCGGACGCACCTCGAAATCAGCGCGGGCGTCCCAGCAGATCGAAGCCAACTCGTTCGCGTAGCGATGGGCAAGTGCCTCGTCGCCGTCCGTTACGACGATCGTCGAGACGCCGGCGAAGGGCACGTCCGCGAACGGGAACCCTCCGAGCACCGTCGCGGCGAGGACTCCCGGCTCCCGCTCGATCTGACGGGCTCGATTGATGGCCCGCTTCAGGGGTGATTCCCACGTCGTGACCATTGACTGATTGGCGACGATCAACGGGAGCCGGACATGAGCCATGGCCGGGCGGACATCTCCCTGGATGATCCCGGCAAGGAGTTGCACCGCCCGTGCTCCCGTCTCCGGCATGTCGATGTGCGGGTACGCCTTGTAGCCTACGAGCGCGTCCGCCTGCGCAACCATCGTGTCGGAGAGGTTGGTGTGAAGATCGAGGGGGGCGACGATCGGCACGTCTGGTCCCACCGCGGAGCGGATCGCCGTGAGCAGCAGCCCCTCGGCGTCGTCATGGTCCTCCAGCGCCATTGCCCCATGCAGATTGACCAGCACGCCATCGACCGGCATCGCGGCGTCGATACCGGCGAGGATCTCGTCGCGGAACGTCTCGAAGGCCTCCCGTGTCACGCGCCCACCCGGCATCACCTCAGCGAAGGTCGTCGGGATGAGGTCCATACCGAGCCTCCTTGCCTCCGGTACTGCCCCACCGTAGACGGTCCCGGTGCCCTCGAGTTCAAGGAGTTGTATCCCACGCACGAGAGTCCCGAACCCGGGGCGTTGGAAGTCGGCCAGCGTCGTCGACTTCCACTGGAACGAATTCGTCTCCTGAGCAATGCCGCCGGTCACGATGCGCATGAAGACCCCCTGGCGTACCGAGACGAACCCGTCGTGAACTGCCGAGATGCGGACCAGATCATAACCCCGCCATCGGTGCCGTGGTTCCTCTTCTCACCGTCAGGACGAGTCGCTGGACCCAAGTAACGTTCCGATCCAGAACATCGACTCATCACCGGTGAGAATCGTTCACCGGTCAGTGGTTTACTATTGATTGCATTCCCCCTGAAGAACCCAGCGCGAGGCGTATGTCGCTTCGTTAGGCGTCAGTTGACGAGCCAGATGAAGGGCGGGGGGCGAGCGTCTAGCCGCGTTCCGGACGGGTCTCGCCAGAATTTAGGAGGTAGTGACGCGAACGGAACGCAACCGGATCGCCGGGGAACCACCCAACGACGTGCTCGTCAAGGAAGGCGTAGCGATGGCGATGCGTCCCCGGCCCCATCTGAAGGCGTTCTCTGTGGCCCAGGACCTTGGTCAGCCGTGCCAATCGCGTCGAGCACCATGCGGTGTGCTTGCTTCCAGATATCGGCGAGTTACCGGTCACGCGGCCGGTGCCAGCACTTCCCCAGGGATGAAACCGGCGCCGCTGGACAGGTCGTGCCTCGAAAACCTAGTGAGCAGGACGACGCCAGCTGGCCCCGGGCCGGAGCAGCGGAGTGATCCGGTTCCAGACCAGGTCGGGGACCGTAAGGGGGCAGCCGCTGAATGCCCCACCCACCGGGAACCATGGACTACTGGCTGATCTCGGACACCCACTTCAACCACCCCAGGCTCGAGCGATGGGGCGGACGCTCCGGCGACTGGCAGCAGCAGCTCTGGCGAGGCCTCGAGCGCATCCCGGCCGGCGATGTGCTCGTCCACCTCGGAGACGTCTGCATGGGAAACGACGAGGCCGTCAATCTCCGGGTCACTTCCATCGCCGCCCGTAGCAAGGTGCTGGTGCTGGGCAATCACGACACCAAGAGCCCCGGGTGGTACCACGAGCACGGCTGGGATTTCGTCTGCGACGGCTTCGCGCTGCCCTATATGGGGCACTCCCTCTGGCTGTCTCATCGACCGGAGCCCGAGCTGGGACGCTTCACCGAGAACATCCATGGGCACACCCACGGCAATCGGCACCGCGCGGAGGAATACGAAACCTTCTATCGCCCCGCGTACCACAAGGACATCAGCCCGGAACTGGTCGGTTTCCACCCGATCCGGCTGGACACGTTCATCGGGGCCATGCGACCCGCAACACGCTGAGGGGACGCGGCTCTG
>CADCWK010000422.1 GCA_902806375.1 uncultured Thermomicrobiales bacterium | reverse complement strand
TCCGTCGGAACGCCGGACACAGATCCCTCCGGGATCCCCGCGAACGGGTCGGCGGACGACCCCGTCGGGTCGGCACCCGGATCCCGCGTGTCGGACAGGTCCGTGGCTCCGGTCGTCGGCTGGTCGGTGGTATCCGCGTCGGCGGCGGACGTTTCCGTCCGGGGGGTGGCCATCGTCTGTCGGTCCTCTCGCATCGCGATCGTCGGGTGGTGGTGGGCGGGGTCGTCGACCCACGCCGACCGTGAACCGGCCGGTCAGGGCACCGCCGGGCAGGGAGCGGTGCGGAATGCGTGGAACCCGGGCCGGGTCAACTGCGCAGGCGGCAGTGTACCGCGCCCGGCCGGATCGCCGTCCGGCGCGGTGTGTCCCGGCAGAACCCTTGGAGACCCAGGGCCGCTTCCAACAATCGGGTCGCGCCGGATGGACCGCCGGGATCAGGTGGCGGCACCGACACTGGCTCCGGCCGTCTTCCGCCAGCGTCCAGCGTCGCTTACGTACGCGATGATGGATGGGTCGGCGTCGCTCCGCCGAAAGGCAAGCGCCTCGGTCCGGGTCGCTTCGGCGTAGTCAGGCCGACCCTGATCCGACAGGCACTTGGGCGGCCGGTCGCTGTGAGTGGATGTCCCTAGAACGATTCGCCCAGTGCCTCGGCGGTCAGCTCGCCGATCGCGATCACCGCCGCCTGGCCCGTCAGGGTGACGTCGGTCGCCTGCCGGCGCTCGGCGGACCAGGCGAAGCGGACGACCAGCGGTCCGCCGCCGCGGGTGATGACGGTCACCGGCGAGCTGGCCCGGCCGAGGGCCGTCGCGACCAGGGCCGAGGCGACGGCGCCGCTGCCGCAGGCCAGCGTCTCGTCCTCGACGCCGCGCTCGTAGGTCCGCATCAGGACGGTCCCGTCGGGCCCGATGGCGATGGCGTTGAGGTTGGTCCCGGCCGGGGCGAACCGGTCGTGGTGCCGAGTGGCTTGGCCGACCGCGAGCAGCGTGCCGGCGTCCGGACCGTGCGCCGGGAAGGGCCGCTCGACGTCGTCGACGACCGTGACGGCGTGCGGGACGCCGACGGTGACGGCGTGGACCGTGATCGGATGGTCGCCGATGACGATGCGGACGGCGGGCTCGACGGCCGACGGGTCGCTGATCCCGATCGTGACCCGTGGGTCGGCGGGATCCTCGGCGGTGGTCGCGTGGACCAGTCCGGCCGGGGTGATGAAGGTGCTGCGGGTGCCGGTGATGCCGGTCAGGGAGGCCATCCGGGCGGCGCACATCGCGCCGTTGCCACAGAACTCGCCCGCGCTGCCGTCGGCGTTGCGGTAACGCCAGGCGAAGTCGACCGGGAGCGCGCCGTCACGCCCGGCCGCTGATTCTATGAAGACGACCCCGTCTGCCCCGATCGACCGTCGCCGGTCGCAGACGGCCCGCGTGAAGCGCGCTTCCTCGACGGCGGGAATGACGACGTCCCGGTTGTCGATCATGACGAAGTCGTTGCCGCTGCCGTTCATCTTCCAGAACGGGATCCGCCCGGGGATGCCCGTATCCGGGGATGGGGCGCTGGTCGTCAGCGCTGTCCGCTCAGTCACGGGGATCGGCAGGCGGCGAGGAGAGGTACTCGACCAGCTCGCGCTCCAGCGCCTCGGTGTCGATCAGGTCGGCCAGGGCGGCACCGAGGTTCTCCCGCAGGGCCGGTCCGGTCTGGAGCACGGCCAGGCGACGCTGCCGGAGCCGGACCGCGGCCGGGTCGACCGCGCCGGACGCCTCGGCTTCCTCGCCCAGCGCCCGCAACTGGATCTGCAGCGTGGTCAGCTGGGCGGCGAGATGGGCGACCGACCGGACCAGGACCTCCCCCCACTCCGGCAGATGCTCGTGCTCCGGCGCGTCCGTCGATGCGTCTCCGGGCGTGGTGACTGATCGGGCGTCCACGGACCTGCTCCTGGCGAGATGGATCGGGGCCGGGTGGCCGTCTCGGCCTGCTCCGGCCTGGTGGCGATGGGCGAGAGTATAGGGCAGTGGCGGGCCGGGTCAGCTAGGCTCCAGCGTGTACGTTCACTCTTCGCCGTCAGGGCGGTACAATGGCGATTCCCCCAGCCGGACGCTCGCCGCCCCACGGCGGCCTCCGGCTGCTTCCAGGGATGGGTCCGGCCTTGCCGGGTCGCCGCCGGGCCACCGGGTCCGCAGCGGCTGTCGTTCACCGGCTTCGGTCGCCGCATCGGCCGCGACCCGTCAGCCGACCAGTTACCAGGGAGAAGACGGACACCATGCGTGATGAGCGATCCGGCGCCGCCAGCGCTTCACCGTCGGGTAGACCCCGTGCGGGACTGCTCCGATCGACGACGACCTGGCTGTCGGTCGCGGTGCTGATCCTCACTAGCGCCGGCGTGACCGGTCTCGCCGCGATTGCCACGCCGGCGTCCGACTCCTCGGCCGGTGCGGCGTCGCATCCCGCGGCCTGGCTGTGGATGAGTGGACCCGTCATGGACGGCCGGACCGCCGCTGCCCGTCCCCACGGCCTCGCCGCCCAGGATCCCGACGCGACCCCGGCCCCGGGGGATGGCGCCGCCACGCCTGACGGCGCATCCCCGTCCTCCTCGCCTTCGGCCCCGCCGACGCCCGATCGGAGCGGGACGTGCTACGTCCCGGACCGTGAGGCCGCGCCGTCCTCACCCGCGGAACCGCTGCCGTCGGCCGAGCCGGTGTCGCCCGGCGACGGGACGGTCATCACCGAGGCTACCCCGGCCGGGGCCACCCCGGCCGCGGCTCCCGCGGCGGAACTGACCCGGGCGGGCTACCCGGCCGGACCGGCCTCCGATCTCGTGGCGCGGGACATCGAGCGCGTGGTGGAGAGCGTCTCGGTCTGCCTGTCCGACGGCGACTACGACACGCTCAACGACCTCGTCCAGGACGGGTTCCGAGGCCAGCTCCTCGGGCTCCCGGAACCCGTCAGCGCGGACGACTTCTCGGTCCTCGCCGGCGAACTGCCACCGGCCGAGTTCACCGTGACGGGCGTGACTGACGTCATCATCACCGAGGAGGGCGACGCCACGGCCGTGGTCCGCTATCTGGTCGGCAACCAGGTCCGGCAGGGGCTCTGGACCTTCTCGCTCTTCAACGCCAGCGCGAGCCTCCTCGGCGGCGAGGACGCCAACGGGATCGTCCGGGCCTCCGCCCGCTGGGTGGTCGAATCCGAGGAGGTCCAGAACCCGGAGATCCCCGGGGACGCCGGGCGCGTGGCGGTAACGCTGGACGAGTACACGATCCAGGTCGAGCCGGGCGAGGTCGAGCAGGGCACGGTCGCCCTGGAGATCGCCAACGAGGGAGACCAGGACCACGAGGTGATCGTGCTGCGGCTGGAGGGCGACGCCACCGTCGACGATCTGCTGTACGTGCCCGGTCCAGCGCTGCCGGAGGGGATCAGCATCGTCGGTCAGCTCGGCGTGCCCGCCGGCGAGGACGGCGTGATGGTCCTCGAGGGCCTCGAGCCCGATACCTACGCCCTCGTCGACCTGTTCCCGGATGACGAGAGCGGCCTGCCCAATCTCTCGCTGGGGATGGAGGCCGAGCTCGAAGTCGGGCAATAGGCCGACGGATGACATGACCGGGCGCACGAACGGGCTCGATGACCGGGTCGGGCGCCCCCGCCGACCGGGCCATCTCGACCGGCAGGGACAACGGCCACGCGTTGACGTGAATCAGAGGATCCCGGGCGGGTGGCCGTCCCGCCGGACCACCCTGGGCGTCGCCGGTCCAGCCGCCTCGTCCGACCTGAACCGGCGACGCCGATGTGACGGGCAGGATCGAACGCCAACTCGGAAGAGCACGCGATCGACTCTGGGAGTCGATCGCGTGCTCTTCCTGGAGCCCTTTGGGCGCCGGTCGGACGGTCGGTGCCCGAGGATTAGTCACTGGGCCCGGATGAATTCCTCCCACACTCGTTCGGCCTGGTCGGTGGGGGCTGCCTCGTGATCCAGGCAGTCGAGGCGGAGGTCAGGGTCACCGAATGGGGCGTCGACGAAGGCGCAGTGATGGGGCCGTGAGGTCTCCGGGTGGGCGTTGGGCCGAAAGTACTGGCAGGTTACGCACATCCGGGAGATGGGAATTTCGTCCTTCTCCTGGAGCGTACGGATCATCTTGACCAGGCCACGGAGAAAGATCCCCTGCTCGGCCGGGGTCAGGGTGTCGACCGCTGCGAGGAGGAAATCGGACCAGCCGGCAGTCCGGTCGGCTTCGCGCTGTCCCGCTTCGGTCAGGGTGATCGCCAGGGCGCGAGCGTCACTGGCGCTGCGTGCCTTGGCCGTCAACCCCTTTCGGGTCAGGGCATCGACCACCAGGCTGGCTGTCGCCGGCGTCACCGCCAGGGCCTCGACGATGTCCGAGAGCCGGGCCGCGTCCCGGCGCTGACCGAGGAAGGCGAGCACCTGGCCCTGGGTCGGGGTTAGCCCCCGGCCCTCGGCCTCCTGCCAGGCGCGGTGCCGGCTCGCCAGCCCGATCTTCGCCAGCCCGTTGAGCAGGCGTCGGTCCAGTGGGCGGTCGGCGGCCGCGGTGTCGGAGCCGAATGGTTCATTGGCCACCGGTCCGGCCTGCTCCTCGGGCAACGACGTCATCCCGGGCTACTCGTCCCCATGCTCGTGCTCGTGTTCCACCGTGTACGGGAGGCTCAGGTCTCCGGAGAGGATACCGTAGACGTCGTAGACGCCGAGCGTCGGTCGACTCGGGTCGGATGTGTTCACGAACAGGCTGGCCGACACGGCGTCGAAGTTGAAGACGGTCTCATCCTCGACGTGCGGGGCCGGCACGACGACCCGGATGGAGTCCGCTTCCAGGGCGACCGGGAAGCCCGGAGAGTCGAGATAGAGCGGGACCTCCGCGTTCGTGGGCAGGAGGACATCGGCTTCCGATACGTCGACGACTTCCCGCACGGCGAGACCGCCCGGAGCGCGCTCATCCTCGACGAGCAGCGTCCAGTGGACATGCCAGAGTCCGCCATCGTTGGCGAAGTCGCCGTCGTCGTTCTCGTCCCAAAGGGGCGTGTCATCGAAATCAGGGTGAGAGGTGATCGCAAGCGCGACGATGCCCTCCGCCAGGAACCCGATCGCGCCTGGCGGCAGGGTCGTCGGGATGACGTAGCCGAGGACCGGGGCACCGTCGAACGCACCGGTCGCCTCCGGCGTGGTGGCGCCGGCCTCCCCCGCGACCCGCAGCTCGAAGACCAGCAGGTCGAGATCCGGGGCGTACCGAACAGTCGCGTCAACGATCTCCAGGTCAGGTGTGGGTCCGACGGGCACCGGTGCGGGTGTGGCGCCATCGGGCTGCGTGGCCGTCCGGGCGCTGGAGGGGAGCGCGAGCACACCCGGGGTGAGCCTTGAGAGCCCAATGACACCGGAGGAGAACCCCACCGAGAGGAGGGCTCCGGCGATCACGCTCCTCCGTGAGAGAGCCGGTCGCGTTCGCGGAGGCATGGGTCGGTCAACCGGTCGAATCGAGTCCACAGTCATCGTTCGTACTCCTGTCGTACCCCGGAGGGATCATTTAGTAGTACTAATAACATATCACGTCCTGTCTGGATGTCAACTGTCCGCCGTCGCGGTCCTCTATTCAGCCATGTCCCCGGCATCGAACCGGGATGTGACCCCTGCAGGGCTCAGCCGTCATGGTTTCCGGACCACGGTCAATTGCTCCTGCCGATGGACAGCCACCAACCGCCACGCTCGCCGGCCACCGGGCTATCCCGCTGTCCGACGATTCGACGACACGCTTCCCATCGAGTCGATCCCGGCAGCGGTCTCGATGGCGGCTGGTCGGCCGCATCCGGGACGGCGCCTGGTCGCATGACCTCACCCGCCGGTGGGCCCTGGCCTATGGGAAAGGTCGATCTCCTCAGATATCGGGATGCGACTGTCTCGGGTCTCGAATCGGGCAGACGCCGCTGATTGGACCGCCGTGACAACCGCTGCCCATGCCGCTGTTCGTCTCCGCACAGCCGTTCCGTGACCATTCCGGCTGACTGAGCGAATTGCACAGAAACCTGTCACCGCACTGCTTGCCATTTGCTCTCCGGGTCGGCACCATGTCGGTACTCTTCCGGTCGGGTTGCGGAGTCGGCGCCACGTCGGTGTGACGCCAGCCGTGATTTGTGCAGAACGAACGGACCCGCGTGTCGCGGGCCGGGCCGCTGCATCCCCGGCCGGAGCGAGACGTCGAGGGATGGTCCCGGCACCGCAGGGGCCCGGCGACCCAGGGAGAGACAGATGGCACATCAGGCACAGGACACGCTGGCCAGTCTCGTCGCGCTACTCAGTACCGGGCGGATCAGCCGGCGGGAGTTCATCGCCCGCGGCACCGCGCTCGGGGTCGCCTTCGGCGCCCTCGCGATGTTCGTCCGGAACGTCCAGTCGGTCGGAGCCGCGCCGCACCCGCAGGACGCCACTCCGGCCCCGCCGGCGGTCGGCCTCGACGGCAAGACCCGTGGCCAGGATGGGGAGCTCAAGCTCCTGCTCTGGCAGGCGCCGACCCACATGAGCCCACACGTCTCCTCCGGGACCAAGGACTACCTGGCCGGCTCGCTCGTCGTCGAGCCGCTGCTGCACTACCTGCCGGACGGCAGCTTCTGGCCCAACCTCCTGACCGAAGTCCCGACCATGGCGAACGGCGGCCTGTCCGAGGACCTGACGAGCGTCACTCTCCGGCTGATGCCGGATGTCGTCTGGTCGGACGGTGAACCGTTCACGGCCGACGACGTCGTCTTCACCCATGAGTGGGTGACCGATCCGGCCAACAACACGACCAACTTCGGCGTCTGGAGCACGATCGGCTCGATCACCGCCGTCGACGATCTCACGGTGGAAGTGACCTACCCGCAGACCGCGCTGGGCTGGTTCGAGCCATTCGCCGGGTATCTCAGCGGGCCGATCTACCCCCGGCATCACGTCGAGGCCGGGGCCGACATGATGAGCGAGCCGATCGGGACCGGGCCCTACATGGTCGAGAGCTTCTCGCCCAACGACCAGATCATCTACGTCGCCAACCCGATGTACCGCGAGGCCAACAAGCCCGCCTTCGCGCGGGTCAACCTCAAGGGTGGCGGCGATCCGACCAGCGTCGCCCAGTCGGTTCTCCAGACCGGTGACTGGGATTACGCCTGGAACGTCATCATCGAGCCAGAGGTCGTCGCTCCCATGCAGGAAGCGGGCATCGGCGCCTTCCGGGTCGCTGCGGGGGCCGGGCTGGAGCGGATCAACTTCAACTTCTCCGACCCGGATCTGGAAGGACCGGAGGGACAGCGGTCCTACTGGGCCAACCCGCACCCGTTCCTGACCGACCCGGCCGTCCGGCAGGCCATCGCCCTCGCAATCGACCGCGAACTGATCGTGAACCGCTTCTATGCCCCGCCGGGCGACCGCAACTCCTCCAACCTGATCAACGGCATCCCGGTCCTTGATTCCCCGAACACGTCCTGGACCTTCGACCCGGAGCAGGCGGCCCAGGTCCTCGACGACGCCGGCTGGCTCCTGAACGGCGATGTCCGGGAGAAGGACGGCGTCCAGCTGGACCTGCGCTACTCGACGTCGATCAACTCCGTCCGGCAGAAGACGCAGCAGGTCATCAAGGCCAACCTGGAGGCGATCGGCTTCAGCGTGACGCTGGAGCAGGTCGATGCGGCGATCTTCTTCGACAGTGCCGTCGGCAACGAGCAGAACCTGCGCCACTTCTACAGCGACATCAACGTCTACACGAACAGCGCGGGTTCCCCCGTACCGATCGACTACATGCAGCTGTTCTACGCCGGGCCGGACGATTCGAACATGGCCCAGGCCAGCAACGGCTGGAGCGGCCAGAACGTCTACCGCTATCGCAACGCGGAGTACGACGCCCTCTACGAGCGCGTCCTCTCCGGGGAGATCACCGACATCGAGGAGCTCAACGAGGTCCTTATCCAGCTCAACGACATCGTGATCAACGACAACGCGATCGTCCCGCTGGTCAATGTCGGCAACAAGTACTGCGTCCACGGCTCCCTGATCCACGGCGACCTGGCGACCGGAGAGGACAACGGCGGCGCCGGCGGGCTGGACGGGGTGTTCTGGAACATCGCCAACTGGAGCCGGAGCGCCCCCGTCGACCGCTGATGGGGTGTCGATCGATCGATCGACCGGCCCGGCCGGTGAGGAGCCACAGCGCGAGCCCTGCCGGCAATCCGGACCGCCGAGAGGTCAAGCAGGAGGACTGCTCCCCGCCTCACCCGCTCCGATCGTGACCGGGTCCGGCTTCACCACGGCGGGCCTCCGCTGGACCCCCGACCACTGATCCCACCCGGAGCGGGGCCCCATCACGCTGGATGTGGCCCCGCCTCGGCGTGCCCGGGCGTTTCCCTCAGCCGTGATACCAAATGAAACGATTTGCCCGTTGGGCTCGGTGCGGGCACAATCAGCGGCGTTCACCACGTTCATCGGGTCGGGCGCGAGCCTGTACCCATCGTCGTCCAGCCGTTGCCAGCGCCGGCATCGCCCGGCGGCAGAGAGGATGTCCATTCCCATGACCCAGCAGGATTCACTGGCCGGACTCGTCGCGCAGCTCGGTGCCGGGCAGATCACCCGGCGCGACTTCATCGCCCGCGGGATGGCCATCGGCGTCGGCGCGTCGATGCTCGGTTTCTTCATCCGGAACGCCCAGACGGTCGGGGCCGCGCCGCACCCGCAGGACGCCACCCCGGCCGCGCCGGCGATGGGGCTGGAGGGCAAGACCCGGGGGCAGGACGGCGAGCTCAAGCTGCTGATGTGGCAGGCACCGACCCACATGAGCCCGCAGGTCGCCTCTGGCACCAAGGACTACCTGGCCGGCGCCCTCGTCGTCGAGCCGCTCATCAACTACCTGCCGGACGGCACGATGTACCCGAAGCTGCTCAGTGAGTTGCCGTCGATCGAGAACGGTGGCCTGGCCGAGGACCTGACCTCGGCGACGCTGCGGCTGCTGCCGGACGTCGTCTGGTCGGACGGCACCCCGTTCACCGCGGCCGACGTCGTCTTCACGTGGGAATGGATCATTGATCCCGCCCACAACGCGACCAACCTCGGCATCTGGAGCAAGATCAGCGGGATGACCGCCGTGGACGACCTGACCGTCGAGGTGACCTATCCCGCCACCGAGATCGCCTGGTACGAGCCGCTCGCCGGGCTGTACAACGGCGCGATCTACCCGAAGCACTACATCGAGGCCAACGGTGGCGACGGCGAGATCATGCGCAGCGCCCCGATCGGGACCGGGCCGTACGTCGTGGACAGCTTCGCGCCCAACGACCAGATCATCTACAGCGCGAACCCGATGTACCGCGACCCGAACAAGCCCGCCTTCGCCTCCGTCAACATGAAGGGTGGCGGCGAGCCGGTCACCGTCGCGCAGTCGGTCCTGGAGACGGGCGACTGGGATTACGCCTGGAACGTCGTCATCGAGCCGGACGTGGTCATGCCGATGGAGGAGGCCGGCAACGGGTCCTTCCGCGTCGTCGCCGGGACCGGGATCGAGCGGATCAACTTCAACTTCTCGGACCCGCGCGTCGCCGGCCCCGAGGGCCAGCTGTCGTACTACGAGAACCCGCACCCGATCTTCAGCGACCCGGCCGTCCGCCAGGCCATCAACCTCGCCATCGACCGGGACCTGATCGTCGAGCGCTTCTACGATCCCCGCGGCGAGCGCGTCGCCAAGGACCTGCTCAACGGCATCCCGGCGCTGGAATCTCCCAACACGACCTGGACCTACGACGCCGACCAGGCCAGCCAGATCCTCGAGGACGCGGGCTGGGTGATGGCCGGCGATGTCCGCGAGAAGGACGGGGTCCGGCTGGAATTCACCTATACGACCACGATCAACTCCGTCCGGCAGAAGACGCAGCAGGTCGCCAAGCAGAACCTCGAGGCGATCGGTTTCGCGGTGACGCTGGCCCAGACCGACTCGGCGATCTTCTTCGACAGCGCCGTCGGCAACGCCCAGAACCTCCGCCACATGTACCACGACGCCAACATGTTCACGACGACCCTGTCGTCGCCGGCGCCGATCTCCTTCCTGGAGAGCTTCTACGCCGGCGCCGACCGGACCAATATCGCCCAGCAGTCCAATGGCTGGGCTGGCCCGAACACGCAGCGGTACATCAACCCGGAGTACGACGTCCTGTTCGAGCAGCTCACGAGCGGCACGATCACCGACGTGGCCGAGTTCAACGCGCTCATCATCCAGATGAACGACCTGCTGGTGAACGACCACGTGGCGGCACCGCTGATCAACATCGGCAGCAAGTACTGCATGCACCGGTCGATGATCCACGGCGACGTCGCCACCGGCGAGGACAACACCGGGACGGGGCCGCTCGACGGCGTCTACTGGAACATCACCAACTGGAACCGGAGCGAGCCGGTCGAGCGGTAATGTCGCTCGTCGGCGATGGCCGGTTCCGGGTCGAGGACGCCGCGTCGGGCGGCTGGACCCGGGGAATCCGCGGCAGATTGCCTAACGAAACCGCCCTGTTCGGCGGTTTGGAGGGATTCGAAGCCGGTCGTCGCTCTTGACCGTGCCGGGAAAGCGTTCCACACTGCGGTTCGGTTGACGCCAGGAGACGTGGGTATGGCAGAGGCGCCATTGGGGGGCCGCCCACGGTCATGGGTGCTGGCGCAGGCCGGCGCCCGCGGCACTGGTCGTCAGGAGGGAATGGGAAGAATGGTTCATCGGGGAGTTCAGCGGTTCGCGGTCCCGGCCATGTTTGGCGTGTTGGCGATCGTCCTCGCCTTCAGCGTCTTCGCGAGTTCGATCAGCGCCCAGCTTGAGCCGGTAGCCAGCCCGGTCGCGTCGCCACAGACCGGCGAGTGCGTCCCCGGTGCCGGTGATGCCGGCTCGGCCGTCGCCGCTACGCCGGTCGCGGTCGACAGCGCGACCCCGGCCGCGACCGATGTCGCCGATGCCGTGACCGCCGCCGCGGACAACGTCATCAACTGCTACAACGCGGTCGATGTCGACGGTCTCGTCACGCTCATCTCGGGCAACCTCGTGGCCGACAAGTTCGGCGGCGCGCTGCCGGAGACGTTGCTGCCGTACACCGTCCTTGGCTACGGCGATGTCAACACCTACGAGGATGGCCGGGTCGGCGTCCAGATCCAGTACCTGGCGGGCGACTACCAGTACGTCACCGCGATCTGGGTGTTCGTCGACATGGACGGCGACTACGTTCTCGACGAGGAAGTCCTCCAGACCTCGCAGCCGGATGGCGACGCGGTCATCAAGGGGTTCTCGGTCGCGGATGACCTGCCGGTCAACTTCGCCCAGGGCGGCACGACGAGCTTCTTCGAGGTCGTCAGCCTGCAGGGCAACAACACCTCGACCACACAGCGCGTCTTCGAGCTGTACTACCTCGGCGCGGTCGACACGGCGACCCCGGTCGTCGATGCCACCGACCCGAGCACGGCCGCCCAGGACGTTCCGGGCGACGCCACCCTGGTCGGTGTCGTGAGTCTCGCCGCCGGCGAGCTCGGTGACATCGCGCTCGTCAACGCCGCCATTGGCAACTACCTCCTGGTCGACACCTCCGACGGGACGGTCGCCAACTTCTCGGTGACCGAGGCGGTCGAGGTCGAGATCTAGCGTCCCGCCGGGGCACCGGTTCGCCGGTTCGCTCCGCGCCGGGGAGGGTCCCGCCTGGTTCGCCAGGCGGGACCGTTCCATTTGCCTGTGGCGGCCGACCGGCGCCTCCCGTTCGATTGGGCTCAAAGCACAGTCAGGGGGCCGGATGGGTAGCCATTTCTAGGCAAACCGGCTGATCCGGTCGAATTGTCCGGCACCGGTCGTCTGAATGGCGACGGCATGAGTTGATAAATGCGGCGACGCATTGGAAACTCCGCAGCACACTGTCGTCGGCCAGGACCGGTATCAATACCAGGCGACCCTGATCCGGTCGGGAGCGATCCCACCGGCGGGAGACCTGCCGATGCCAGGTCCAGACGCAGTGGACGGTGTTTGGCGCGGCACATCCGGTCCTGTCCCGCCGGCACGCTGCGTCCACGGCAGCGCCGGTGTGGCGATCCGGGAGGTCCTGAAAAGGTAAGGGGTGAACGCCGCGGGTGATCGGTCCGGGTCAGACGATGAGGTGCCCGGTCGGTCTCCGAGAGTGAAGAGAGCCCCAATGGTCATGGGTGGCACAGGGACATGACCCATGACGTCCCCCGGGGATCACCGTTCGTCGAGACCTGGTCGCGACCCGTGGAAGCGCCGACCACCGTCCCTTGGTTCTCGTCCAGTCATCATCCGGTCAGTCCCGGCCCGCGGCCATGATGGCTGTCCAGTCGTCCCGATCCGGTCCGTCGATCTCTTGTCATGAAAGGGTTTCCAATGACGCAGTCCCAGGATCAGACCCGGTTCGCCGCGCTGGTCGACCAGCTCAACCGCGGCGAGATCAGCCGCCGCCAGTTCCTCGCCCAGGGCGCCGCCCTCGGCGTCGGCCTGACGATGCTGAGCTGGTTCGTCCGCCATGTCCAGACCACCAGCGCTTACGCGCCGCACCCGCAGGATGTCGCGACCGGTCAGCCGCCCTCCGCCGGCATGGAGGGCAAGACCCGCGGTCAGGACGGCGAGCTCAAGGTGCTGCTCTGGCAGGCCGTCACTCAGCTCAACGCCCACGTCGCCAGTGGCACCAAGGACTTCATCGCCGCCGACATCATCAACGAGCCGCTGATGCGGTTCTTCCCGGACGGTTCGCTCTACCCGAACCTGCTCACCGAGATCCCGACGCTCGAGAACGGTCAGCTGGCCGAGGACCTGACCTCCGTCACCTTCACCCTGCAGGAGGGCGTCACCTGGTCGGACGGCGAGCCGTTCACGGCCGACGACGTCGTCTTCACCTGGGAGTGGATCACCAACCCAGAGAACAACTCCGTCCACCTCGACGTCTGGGGCGTCATCGCTGAGTGCGTCGCGGTCGACGACCTGACCGTCCAGGTCACCTACACCGGCCCGAACCTGAACTGGTACGTCCCGTTCACCAACGGCACCAACGGCCACATCCACCCGCGTCACTGGGTTGAGGCCGGCAACGACATGAACGTGGTGCCCATCGGCACCGGCCCGTTCATGCTCGAGGACTTCGCGCCGAACGACCAGGTCATCTACGCCGCCAACCCGAACTTCCGCGATCCGAACAAGCCGGCTTTCGCCCGCCTGAACCTCAAGGGCGGCGGCGAGGCGGCCACGGCCGCGCAGTCCGTGCTGCAGACCGGTGACTGGGACCATGCCTGGAACATCCAGGTCGAGCCGGAAGTCATCGAGGCGGCCCTCGAGGGCGGTCAGGGGATCTTCCGCGTCGTCTCCGGAACGTCGGTCGAGCGCCTCGCCTTCAACTTCTCCGACCCGGACGCGGTCGGCCCCGAGGGCCAGCGCTCCTGGTACGAGAACCCGCACCCGATCCTCAGCGACATCGCCGTTCGCCAGGCCATCGCCCTGGCGGTCGACCGTGAGCTGATCGCGACCCGGTTCTACGACCCGACCGGTGAGGGCGAGAGCCCGGGCCGGAACATCCTGACCGGTATCCCGGCCGTAGAGTCCGAGAACACGACCAACGAGCGCGATCCGGAGGCGGCCGCGCAGGTCCTCGAGGACGCGGGCTGGGTCATGAACGGCGACGTTCGCGAGAAGGACGGCCTCCGGCTGGAACTCCAGTACCAGACGACGATCAACTCCGTCCGCCAGAAGACGCAGCAGGTCGTCAAGCAGAACCTCGAGGAGATCGGCTTCTCGATCAACCTGACCCAGACCGACTCGGGCATCTTCTTCGACGGGGCGCCCGGCAACGAGCAGAACCTCAACCACTTCTACACCGACTTCCACATGTACACCAACAACCCGTCCAGCCCGACCCCGATCGAGTACATGGAGGCGTGGGCTGTCGAAGAGGATCGCAGCAA
>CADCWK010000421.1 GCA_902806375.1 uncultured Thermomicrobiales bacterium | reverse complement strand
CGCTCTGCCACAGCATGGTGACGGTGACGGCACCGGTCGATCCGCCGTTGATGCTGTAGCCGAGGTCGACCCAGCTCCCGTCGCCGATATCGATGGCCGAGGCGTTGGCAACCTCATAGCCCTTGTTGGAGATCCCGATGCCGGACGGCGCGATCCCGTAGCCCGTGTCGAGACCATCCCGGGCGGCCTGGGCACCCGGGTAGCCCTGCCGGAGGATGTTGGGGTTACTGGGCAGCGTGTTGAGGAACCTGGTTGAAGTCGGGCTCCACCAGTCGTCCTGCGTGTACCACGGGCCGGTGTCCTTGATCGGCGCGACGATGCACCGGTTGTTGGCCGGGTTCACGATCCGGACGTAGCAGGACGCGCCACACTCGGTCCGGATCCCCCAGAGCGGGTGGGCGACCCCCGGGGTCAACCAGGAGCAGGAGGACGCCGTGCAGGCCGGCAGTGAGACGAAGCGATCCAGCGGCTGGATGACGTGGCCGCTTGAGGTCGTGCCGCCGACGAGTCCCTCGCGGGTGGCCGCCACCACGTAGGTGCCGTTGCCGCTGTTCGGCGGGCCAGCCGTCACCCCACCGCCCGTGGTCCCCGAGACGAGGAAGGCCGCCTGGGCCGACACGCTCCCTGCGACGACCGTCACCGGGTAGGAGGTATTGGCGGTGGCCGCCGGGACGGTGAACGAGCAGGTGGCGGTGCCGGTCGCGCCGACGGTCGCCGAGCAGAGGACCGTGCCGCCGGAACCGGCGGTCCGGTTCCAGTAGGCGGTCGCCGGCTGATTGGCGGGCAGGCCCTGGACCGCGACGGTGACGCGGCTACCGACCACGCCGCCGGTCGGGGAGACCGAGGCGGACTGCCCGACGGAGAAGGTGGCCGACGCCTGGCGGCCACTGACCTGCCCGCGCAGGTTCACCGTGTGCTGGCCGTAGCCGAGGAAGGGGACGGTCATCAGGTGATTGACGGTCCCGTTACTGTTGGATGTGGCGCGTGTGGTGAGGGAACTCGCGTCCCAGCGGATGTCGACCGCCTCGCTGGCGGAGAACCCGCCGGCTGACACCTGGACGGAACTCCCGACGATGCCGCTCGACGGCGAGAGCGCGACCGAGAGTCCACCGCCGACCTGGACGCTCAGCGTCCGGGATGTCCCGTCCGGCGTCCTCGCGGTCACCGGGTAGACGCCGGCTCCCGCCGGGACGGTGATCGCGCACGTGGCTCCGCCGGTGCTGTCGCTCGTGACGACGCAGAGCGTGGTCCCGGCAAAGGCCGGACTCGTGTTCCAGGTGAAGGTCACCGGCTGGCCACCCCCGAAGCCACGGGCGACCGCGGTCAGGGACTGGCCGGGGGATGCGGTCCCGGCCGAGAGGGACAGGCCGGGGTCGATGCCGAAGTTGCCCCAGGCCCGGGCACCGGACGAGAGCCCGAGTCCGCTGTAGTCATACCAGCCGCGGGCCGCGTCGGGCAGCGCGAACGTGGCCGACCCGGTCCCGGTGGCGCCCGCCTGGAACTCGGCCAGGACCGGGCCGCTCGCCGTCTGCCAGGTCAGTCGCACCGTCTCGAGGGCGGCGTAGCCGCGACCGGTCACGGTCACCGCCGTACCGGGTGACCCATTGATCGGCGCGCGGGAGAGACTCGGCGCCACGGTGAACGTCGTGGTCTGCTGACGACCGGAGGCCTGTCCGACGGCGACCAGACTGTGCGCCCCGCGGGTCGCGTCGCCCAGGGTGACGGTCGTGCTGAACGACCCGTCGCTGGCGGCGTTGAGTGTCCGCAGGACTGAGCCCGAGGGCGTGTCGAGGGTAATGCGGACGGACTCCGCCGCCGCGAAGCCACCGCCTCGCAGCGTGATGACGGTCGTGGCGGAGCCGCCGACCGGCAGGGCGGTCAGGCCCGCTGCCGGGGTGCCGCTACTGGGCGACGGCGAGCCGGCGGGGGGCGCGGTGACGGTGGGCGTCGGGGTGACCGAGGGCGTCGGTGTGACGGACGGTACGCCACTGGTGTTGATGAAGAGCAGCCACTTCGGCGAGAGCCCACTGTTCCCACTGAAGTTCCGTGAACGCACCTGCCAGACATGCTGCCCGGCCGTGAGGACCGGTGTCGTCCACGTCGTCCCGGTCAGCCAGGGGCTGAGGGTGGCGCCGTCGTCGAGGACGACCTGGTATTCGTTGGCGCCGGTGACCGTTCGCCAGACCATCGTGGTCGTCGGGTTCTGCTGCGTGACCGTCACCCCGTTGACCGGGCTGACCTGGACCGGCGTCGCCGGCCGCTCGGCCGGCGTCACGGGCGTCGCGGTGCCGCCGCCGCTGACCTGCGTGTTCGACGAGACGAAGGTCGTACCGCGGTGCTGGTTGAAGCTGGTCGTGCCGAGGTCCGGGTACGACGTGCCGCCGATCGCGTACGTGCCGGAGAACGGGACGCTGTTGCGGTCCCAGTTGCCACCGTCGCTGGATCGCCAGAGGTTGATATGGACGTGTGGCCATGAGCCGGCGTTCGCCTCCCCGGCCGGGGCGACCACCCCGAGGAGCTGGCCGCGGACGACACTCGCCCCGGCGACGATCGCCGGGTCGAGCCGGAGATGGAAGAACCCGAAGGCATGGCCGTCGCCCAGGTTGATCACGCCGCCGCCCGTCGCCTGCTCGGTCCAGGTGATGGTGCCGCTGGCGGGCGCGAGGACGGGCTGGAAGGCCGTGTTGCCGTCGGACCGGGCCAGGTCCATCGCGAAGCCGTACTGGTAATGCGCCCGGCAGGCGAGCGTGCCGGTGGGCGCGTCCTTGAGCGTCTGCGGGTTGCAGCCCCAGTGACTGCCACCGTCGGTCGTCTTCGTGTTGTAGCCCTGTCCGATCGTCCAGCTCGCGCCGGCCGCGACCGGCCAGGCGAGTGGGTTGCTCAGCGCGGCGGCGTCCTGGATCGGTGCGGGGGTCGGCGCCGGCAGGAGCCCGGAGAACGAGCTCGCGAGCAGCAGCAGGATCGTCGTTCCGACGATGACCCGGCTTCTCACCAGCCCGGCGACCATCCGGCCGGTCGCCCGCTCCCGCTGTGTCCCGGTGACACGGCGCCGGTGGCGATTCCGGCCCGATCTGGACACCATTGTCCGCCAGGTGCGATCCGGCGATCCGATTTCCGATCGAAGAACGACACCAGCCATGTCGTCCCTCGCCCCCCAACCCTCGGTCATCTGGTCGTTCCTCCGACAGGGCGATGTCCCGGCCGCCCGGTCGATCGTTCTGGTTCGTCCCGGCTCTGACGTCAAAACCCCGCAGCCATTCGGGGTTTTTGGCCAGAGCCGGGTCACGGTTCGTGACCTCAGAAACGGCCGGCTCGCGGGGAGAGGGCCAATCCAGGTCGGGCGCGGACGGACCGCGATCGACCTGGCCGGAGTCTGCCACCGCAGGCTTCCAGTCCTCTCAGTACCCTACGGCTTTCCGACCTAACTATCAAAGGCCTGTGAGTCAAGGTTTTCGGTTTGCAGGAAACGATTGGCTGCGTGAGTCACTAGGGGATAGGTCTTCCCGGTCAGCGGGTAGAGAGACCGAACGTGTAGCGGCTCTCGGCACGGGAAGGAGGTGGCTCACTTGTTGGTCAGCGTGCGGCGACGGCCCAGACCTAGACGACGGGCCGCCTCATCCATGAGGCGGCCCGTCGTCTGCTCGTCGCTTCAAGACCTGGGGTGTTCCGGACTAGCCGGAGATGAGGAAGACGACCTGGACGGTGACGGTCAGGTCGGTGCTGCCGGGCGCCACCGGAACGGATTCCGCCGCCTGTTCCGCGTCGTACGCACCGGCGCTGTCGTAGCGGGTGCCGGGTGCCGGGGCGGTCTGCTCGGAGACGGACGCGATGCCGATGATCTCGACATCCAGCCCGGCCGCGTAGGCGTCGGCCCGCTCCCGTGCGTCCCGGACGGCGTCGGTCCGGGCCTGGGCGACGGCCGGGGCCGGGTCGCTGACATCGAAGCTGATCCCGTAGACGACGTTGGCGCCCGCGTCGACGAGCTGGTCGAGGATGCCGCCCGCCGCGTCAAGATCCCGGATGGTAAGCGTCAGGATGTTCGCCACCTCGAAGGTCCGCCGACCCGTCAGGTTGCCGTTGTCGTCGTACTCCTCGTAGACGGAGACGTTGTAGGAGTCGGTCTGGATATCCGCGTCGGGGATCCCGTTCCCGCTCGCGATGGCGATCAGGGCCTCCGCGACGGTGTTGGCTTCGTCCTGGGCGGCGGAGAGTCTCGGGTCGCGGATGCTCACGCCCACCGTGACGCGGGCGATGTCCGGGGTGACGCTGACGGTGCCGACGCCGGTCACGGTGATCGTGGGCGGGAGCTCGGTGACCGGACCGGGGGTCGCCTGGGCGCCGACCGGGGGGGCGCCGGCGGTGGCCGAGGCCACGAGAGACAGGGCGATCAGACCGACGAGCACCGGGCGGAACAGTCGACGATGGTACGGAGCTGGAGTCATCGGCATTCCTGGCTGAGTCGCTTCGAGCGACAGGCGGACGGGGCGGCGCCGAGGGTGACCGCCGGCCGGCTCTGGCCCTGGGGAGGTCGGACCGGTCCGGTCATGCGTTCACTGTCCGTAACGCTTCGTCGCCTCGATCGGTGTCTCCTCGCCGCGCGGAACACTGGCCGACTCATCCCGTGTCACCGGGATCATTCCCGGGGCCGGTCGCCGCCTGACCCGCTCCATGCGCCTGGAGCGCCCGTTCCCTACCGTCCGTGCGGTGGTGGGCCAATGCGAAAGGTCCGGTGGGGTACAGCCTCATCCAGACCGCCAAGCAGGCCGATCACGGAGAACAGCTCCGCGACATCGCCGCGGCACAGCGCACAGGTCGTCAGGTGCGTCTCGATCCAGCGCCGGTCGTGTGGTTCGACCTCTCCGTCGACGTAGGCGGTGAGTGCCTCGAGCTCCGGACACGGGGGAGTGGGGGAGGGCGATCCGCTCTGATCAACCATGCATACGCTTCGACATCATGGTCGTTCCCCGCTGATCCTTGCCGGTCCAGGCCCGGCGCGTCGGCATCGCCTGGCCCTGACGGTCAGGGCCAGGCCGCGTGAGCCACTGCAGTGTAAGACGTCCGTGAGGGCCGATTCGATCCCATCTGCCCGAACAGTGACGTGACGGTTCCGCACCTCACCGGATCCGGCCGCGACAGGGCAGAGCGGTGGCGGCTCCCGTCGACGCTGGTCCGAGCGCTGCGACATGGCGGGACGTGCCCGGGAGTGAGGCTATGCGACACGAGCGGGCGTGATCGTCGTCCGGGCCGTTCCCCCGGCGAGCACCGCCAGCACGTCGACGTACGTCTCGCGGCGAAGCACCTCCATCGACCGCTCGGAGTAGTACGCGGAGTGCGGCGTCACGATCAGGTTCGGTGTCTGGAGGAGCGGGTCGTCGGTCGCCACGGGCTCGTGCTCCATGACGTCGAGTGCCGCGCACTGGAGGTGGCCGGCCCGGAGTGCGGCGGCCAGGGCCGCCCCGTCGACGATCGGTCCCCGGGCGGTGTTGACCAGCATCGACCCGGGCCGCATGGCCCGGAACTGCTCCGGGCCGAACAGGTGCCGGGTCCCGGGGGTGAGGGGACAATGGATCGTGACGACGTCCGAGGTCATGATCAGGTCCTCCAGCGAGACGGGATCCGGTCCCGCTGCCTGGATCATCGTCGGGTCGACGTAGGGGTCGGCGACCACGATGCGGCAGCCGAACGGCTGGAGGCGCGCGACGACGGCCCGGCCGATCCGGCCGAACCCGACGACGCCGATGGTCTGCTCGCGGAGCGGCCAGATCTCCCCACCGGCGACGAACGCGGTGTCGAGGCTGTGACCGACCCAGTGACCCTCTCGCAGCCGCCGGTCGGACGGCACCAGCCGCCGGTTCAGCGCCAGGATCAGCGAGAGGGCATGGTCGGCGACCTCGTCGGTACAGTAGCCGGGGTAGTGTGTGACGACGACCCCGTGTTCCTGCGCGGCGTCCAGGTCGATGTTGTCGTATCCCACGGCGTAGCGGCCGATGACGCGGAGGCCCGGCAGCGCCTCGATTACCCGGCGCGGGACGGCGTCGATCGAGGCGGTCACGATGGCGTCCGCACCGTGGGCGACAGCGATCATCGTGTCGTCGTCCGGCGCCAGCAGCGTCTCGACCTCGACGGCAAGGCCGGGGTATCGCTCCGCGATCGACCGCTCGATGTCGGTCCCGGTGCCGTAGAATCGGTCGGAGGTGATGACCACCCTGACGTCCCTGGAAGCCATCAACTCGCCCTCTGCTCGCGATACGGCACGTCGACGATCGAGCCGTCACGGACGGAACGCGCCCGCCCGGCCATGGTGATCGTGGCAGGCTATCGCACCCACGGTCATCCGTCACTCCGGACACGCGGGTGATCCCGGCTGCCAACCCGATGGCCGGCGCGGTCCCCCATGGGCCGGGGTGCGACACTGTCGACTGGTCGGCACTTCCCGGCGACCCATGCGACCGGAGGGAGAACAGGCGATGACGAAGGGCGGGCCAGCACGCGAGCGGTTCGATCTCTGGCCGGACGATTCCCCGGAGATCGGCGCGTTGCCGGCCGGGCTGCGACCCCACCTGCGGGTCTATCCGGCCGGACCCGACCCCGCTCCGGCGGTCGTCGTCTTCCCGGGTGGCGGCTACGGGATGGTCTCGGAGCGGGAAGGCGAGCCGGTCGCTGGCTGGCTGAACCGGGCTGGCTTCACGGCGATCGTGGTGACCTATCGCGTCGCGCCCCACCGCTACCCGGCGGCGCTGCGCGACGCTATCCGGGCGGTCCGCCTGACCCGGCATCACGGTCACGCTTGGGGCGTCCAGCCGGACCGCCTGGCGGTGATGGGCTTCTCGGCCGGCGGGCACCTCGCCGGCTCGCTGGCGACCCTCGGTGACACCGCCCTGCCAGGTGTCGAACCGGACGACCTGGTCGCGGTGTCGCCGATCCCGGACGCCCTCGTCCTCTGCTATCCGGTCATCGCCTTTACCGCGCCGTTTGCCCACGAGGGGTCGGTGATGAACCAGCACGGCGGGGCCGTCACCGAGGCGACGCGCCGGGAATGGTCCCTGGACCGCCGGGTGACGGTCGCGACACCGCCCACCTTCCTCTGGCACACCGCACCGGACGCGCCGGTCCCGGTCGAGAATAGCCTGCTGTTCGCCGGCGCCCTGGCGGCGCACCGGGTCCCGTTCGCCCTGCACGTCTTTCCCCATGGCGAGCACGGCCTCAATCTGGCGGCCGACGAGCCGCTGGCCTCGGCCTGGCCCGACCTCTGCGCCGCCTGGCTCCACGACACGCTCGGGCGTCATGGAGCCAGGGACACCTCGCTCACACCCGGAGGGGCCGGGTGAGGTCGACGCCGAGCTGGCGGGCGATGTAGCAGCCCTCGTCGAGCGCCTCCTCGATCACCTTGCCGCGGGGCTTGCCCATGCCGTGGCCGGCGTTGGCCTCGACCCGGAGCAGGATGGGCGAAGCCTCGTCGTGACCGTTGGCCGCCTCGGCCTGCATCAGCGCCGTCATCTTGCGGGCGTGGAGTGGGTCGACGCGCGTATCGTGGTCGGCCGTCGCGAACAGGACCGACGGGTACGCGCGGCCGCTCTCGACGTGGTGGTACGGCGAGTAGGCATGGAGCCATCCGAAGGCGTCCGCGTCGTCGGCCGAGCCGTACTCGGGGATCCAGAGGCGGGCGATGCTGAACCGGTGATAACGGACCATGTCGAGCAGGGGCACCCCGCAACTCACCGCCGCGCAGAGCTCAGGCGCCTGGGTCAGGAACGCCCCGGTGAGCAGCCCGCCGTTGCTCCGGCCCCGGACGGCCAGGCGCTCCGGGCGGGTGTAGCCCTCCGCGATCAACCACCGGGCGGCGGCGATGAAGTCGTCGAAGACGTTCTGCTTGTTGCCGAGCATCCCGGCCCGGTGCCAGGCCTCGCCGTACTCGCTACCACCGCGCAGGTTGGCGACGGCCAGCAGGCCGCCCAGCTCCAGCCAGGCGACGGCCGGGGCGTCGAACGCGCTCGACTTGGCGATGTTGAAGCCACCGTAGCCGGCCAGGATCGTCGGCGTGTCGCCGCCCCGGGCCGCGACGACATCGGCATACCCCACCAGGAACATCGTGATCGTGGTGCCGTCCCTGGACGGGTACTCGACCTGCTCGACCGTGATCCCGGAGAGCTCGACGTCGTCCGGAAGCGTCACGCCAGCCAGTTCCCGGACGTCGTCCGCCGCGACATCGACCAGCCAGGCGCCGGGCGGGGTGGCGTAGGAGGTCCAGGTGACGACGGCCAGCGGCCGGTCCGCGCTTCCGTGCAGGGACGTGACCGTGCCCAGCCCGGGCAGGTCGATCGCCGTCTCCTGGCCGCCGTCGAGTCCGAGCCGGTAGAGCCGGGAGACCGCCCGGCTGGTCTCGTGGGTGACGATCCGGTCCCCGGCGATCACGTACCCGGCGATGACCCGGTCGGGGCGCTCGGGGACAGCGACCGACCACGCGTCGGTTCCCTGGTTACCGGTGAGCTCCTCGAGGTCCGCACGGATGATCCGGTAGTTGGGCGCGTCGTGGTTGGTCCGCAGATACAGCCGGCCGGCACGGACCTCCGGGTCGTCGTAGAGGGCATCGTTGTCGCCGGTCACCGTCAGCCACGGCCCGTCGATCTGGTGACGGTCGCGGACGTGGATCACCGACCGGACCCAGCCCTCGCGGGACATCACGATCAGCCAGCGGCCGTCCTCGGACAGCGACACACCGAAGGTGATCTCACGGGGGAAGCCCTCGCCGAAGACCAGCGGGTCGGCGGCGGGGTCGTCGCCCAGCCGGTGGTAGTAGACCCGCGAGAAGTAGTTCTCGTCGCCGGCCGCGACACTGCCGGGCTCCGGATACCGGGTGTAGTAGAAGCCCGATGCGTCCGGCGACCAGGCGATGCTGCTGTAGCGGGTCCGTTCGATCCGATCGGCGTGGCGCTCCCCGGTGGCGACATCGACGATCTCGAGCGTGCTCCACTCGTCCCCGCCCCGGGAGGTGCCGAAGGCGACCAGCCCACCGTCGGCCGAGGGGTACCACCAGTCGAGCGTCGTCAGGCCGTCGCCCCCGCTGTTGAGGTCGACGAGGGGGCGGTCGTCGCCGTCGATGTCGTCGCGAACATAGAGGGCCGACTGGTCCATGTCGCCGGAGCGGCGGGTGAAGAAGACGCGCTGGCCCATGATCATCGGCTCGCCGACCCCGCCGACCCTGGACAGGGCGTCGAGGCGGGCCGCCAGCCGGTCCCGCCCGGGGACGGCGTCGAGGACGGCCGCCGTCCGGGCCTGCTGGGCGTCGCTCCACTCGCGGACGGCGGGGGCGTCACCGTCTTCCAGCCACCGGTAGCGGTCGGTGATCTCCACACCGTGCAGGGTCTCGGTGACGTCGTCGCGGGGCGTCGTGGGGACGGCCAGGGTGGCTGGGGCCGGGGAGGAACTCACGGGATCGCTCCTTGGTACGGCGGGAACCTGGCCGCAAGGGACAGGACCGCCCGGTCGGATCGTCCCATGGTAGGCGATCCAGCCCATACTGGATGGACGCATGCCGGACCGGAGCGGTCGCAGTCACGGGAGCGGACATGGGCGAGACAGGGTCGGATCGCTACCGGGACGCGGCGGACCGGATCATGGCCCGCTCGGCCACGCGGCAGGGCACGATGGCCGACCAGCTTGCCGGTGACGCCGCGGCTGGGCTGGGTCTGCGCCGTACGGCCGCGCTGGCCGAGGCGATGGGCCGACCGCAGGACGACCTGGTCGTCGTCCACGTCGCGGGGACCAAGGGCAAGGGTTCGACGGTCGCCTTCATCTCCGCGATCCTCCTCGCCGGCGGCCATCGCGTCGGCCGGATGACCTCCCCGCACCTCCTCAGCCTGACCGAGCGGATCACGATCGACGAGCGGGATATCGATCCCGCCTCCTTCGCTGAGATCGCGGACCGCGTCCTGGTCGCAGCCGGGATAATGGAGCGGGACCAGCTCGAACTGGGTCCGGTCAACGCCCTGGAGATCCTGTTCGTCATGGCGCTGGTCGCATTCCGGGAGGCCCGTTGCCGGGTGGCCGTCATCGAGGTCGGGATCGGCGGGCGACTCGATACGACCAACATCGTCGTCCCGGCCGTCAGCGTCATCACCACGCTGGACCTGGAGCACACCGCCATCCTCGGCGACACGCTGGTGGCGATCGCGTCCGAGAAGGCGGGGATCATCAAGCCCGGCCGGCCGGTCGTCGTCGCGCCACAGCCGGAGGAAGCGCTGACCGTCATCCGGGCACGCGCCGAAGCCTCCGGGAGCCGTCTCACAGTCGTGTCCGGGCCGCCGGACTGGATCTCGGATAGCCCGATCGGCCTGGGCGGCGACCATCAGGTCACCAACGCGAGCCTGGCCATCGCCGCCGTGGTGGAGCTCGTCCGCGTCGATGCTGACCTCGCGGTCGCCCAGGAGGCGATCCGTGAGGGTCTCCGGGAGGCCTGGCTCCCGGGCCGGTTTGAGATCGTCTCGCCGGGTGAGGCCGATGCGGCGGTCACCCTGCCCCGCTGGCCGGACGTTGATCGGCCTGTCGTCATCCTTGATGGAGCTCACACGCCCCGCGCGGCCACGGCGCTCAGGTCTTCGATGCCGTCAGGGTTCCTTCAGTCGGCCGATACGGTGGTCGTCTGCGGCTTCGCGTCGGACAAGGATGTCCGGGCGTTCCTCGCCGAACTGGGTCCGACCGTCATCCTGCCGGTCATGGCGGTGTCACCCCGGGCATTGCCGGCCGGCGACATCACGAGCCTGGCCGCGGGGCTGGGGATCCAGGTGCTCACCGGACCAACTGGCGTGGGGGACGGCATCCGGCTCCTCCTGCGATCCGTGCCCGCTCCCCACGGGATCGTGGTGACGGGCTCGTTCGCCGTGGTCGCCGAGGCGCGGGTGGCGCTCGGACTGCCGCCGAGCCGACCTGACCGGGCGCTGTCCGGTCGTTGACACGGGCAAATGGGAGTGTCCTGACATGAAACCGGAACGTCGGCACCGGCGTAGACCACCATGACACCACAGTGCGGGTGCTCCGGTCGTCGGGGCAGCGGGAGGCCAGACGAACGGTGACGTCAGTGAACGCGGCAACCGGCGATCAGGAGACCAGGGAGCAACTCAGTGACGTCGACCTGATCGGTCAGGCATCGCAGGGGGACGCCCGGGCGCTCGAGGTGCTCTACGACCGGTATTCCCGTGTCGTCTTCTCGTTCGCCCTCCGGATCATCAACGATCAGCAGATCGCCGAAGAGTTGCTCCAGGAAGTCTTCTTCCGCGCCTGGCAGCAGGGCGGGACGTTCCGGTCCAGCAAGGGAACCTTCCTGACCTGGCTCCTGAGCATCACCCACAACATGGCGATCGATGAAGTCCGCAAGCGCAAGCGACGGCCGCAGCGATCGGACAGCGACGATCCCGAACTCGTGCTCGCCGGGGTCGCCGATGGCGGCCCGAGCGTCGAGGATGAAGTCTGGTCGCGGGCGCTACGCGAGCGGATCGCGCGGGCCCTGGACACGCTTCCGGACGCACAGCGGGAAGCGATCGAACTAGCTTACTTCCGCGGCATGACGCACCGGGAGATCGCCGACACACTGGACGAGCCACTCGGGACGATCAAGACGAGGATGCGTCTGGGCATGCAGAAGTTGCGCGATCAACTCGATGGCAGTGAGGTGGGTCTGGAATGAGTGATCTGACGGGCCAGAACCTGCGGCGGTTTCGGTCTCGTGACGATGACGGAGGCTACCGGGTGGCGAACGACGGACGCACGGGCACCCCTCGCCCGATCCGGCGACTGGATGTCCCCATCACGCAGCCATTCCCGATGGTCGCCACCGCGGAGGGTACTCCGTCTGGCGATCACGTCGAGGACCTGATACCCGGCTACGCCCTCGGGGCGCTCGATGCGGACGAGAAGCTCGCCGTGGAGCGCCACGCAGACTACTGCGCCCGCTGCGCCCGGTTCCTCGCCGATACGCGGCGAACGGCGGCCATGCTGCCGTACCTCGCCGCTCCGGCCACCCCATCGCCAGACGTCAAGGCGACCCTGTTCGCGCGGATCGCGCAGAGCAGCGTTCCTGCAGCCACGACCCAGGCGGACGAGTTCGCCTGGGCGCGGCCGGTCTCCCCGCGGCGGTCGGTGACCCTGCCCGCATCCGGCTCCCAGCCGGGCTCCCGGACGGTCGCGGTCGCCACGGACGCCAGCCGGAGTCCACGGCGGAAGAGGAGCCTCCGCCAGATGGCCGGCATCTCGATCCCGGTCCTGCTGACCTTCAGCCTGCTGGCACTGTTCGTCGTGCCGCAACTCCTGCCGTCCAGCGACCCCGAGGGCCCCGAACTCCTGACGCTGCTGAATGCCGGCACCACCGAGTGCACCGACGACACCGCGCTGGCGCTCGTGACTTCTTCGACACTCGTCAGTGCCTGTGGACGGCCAGAGGCCGGCACGCTGCAGTCGGGGGTCGTGCATTGGACGCTGTACGTCAACAATCTCCGGGATGACACCCCTCAGCCGATGTACCAGGTGAACATCCCGATGGTCGGTGGCGGATACGAGACCATCGCGACGCCGCTGGTCGTCGGTCCGACGGGTTCCGGCGAGGTCATCTTCGTCCGGCCGGAGAACGCCAGTGACGGCCAGATCTGCATCACCGAGCGTGGTGAGAACGCCAACCTCGTCTGCCAGCCGGATACCCTCGCACCCGCCGCCTGACCCCCTTCGCCAGCGCAAATCAGGGAACCCCGACCACGACGATGTGGTCGGGGTTTCCCGTGTGGGTGGCGGGCGATGACCGGGAAGGAGTCGGCCCGCCGGGCCACGACGGGGGCGGCACGCGGGGACCGCGCCATTGCCTGCCGGCCCGGTCCTCGGAGTGCAGTCGGGAGCTCCTCCGTACCGTCTGTTCGGACAACCCGCCTGGTTCGCGGAATGGGTCCGTCAGGACGCCCCGCGCGGGTCCCGGGACCGCTCGTCCATGGCCGGGTCGACGTCGATCGACGTACCAGGTTCATCGGCCGGGAAGCGATCCTTCGGCCCGGTGCGGCGCAGCCAGAGGCGAAGGACGACCCAGAGCACGGGGATCGCCGCGAACAGGCAGATGCGGTAGGTCACGGCCGCGACCAGCGCCGGGGCGGCCGCTGCCCCTTCCACTCCCGCCACGGCGACCATCAGCGCCTCCCGGACGCCAGTGCCCCCCGGGACCATGCTGGCCATCCCGACCAGCCACGGTAGCGTCGCCATGCCGAGGACCATCCGGACGTGGCGCTCGGCGTCGAGCGCGTCGAGCAGGACCCACAGGACCGTCGCCTGGACCGCCCAGTAGACGACCGTGGCGGACATCGCCAGCGCGAAGACGCGCGGCCGGCGGCGGGGCGCCATCAGCATGTCCCCGCCCAGCCGGCCCAGCCGGTCGCGGAGACCGCGGCTGCGGATCGCCACGACCAGCACCAGCAGGACGGCGATCGCGACCACGACGAGCAGGGCGAACAGCAGCGACGCCGGGACCGAGCCGAGGACCGACCAACTGGCCGGCGTGATCAGCAACCACAGCGTCGCGCCGAGCCCGAGGACGATCACGTCGGCCAGCAGCTCCCAGGCGGCGACGGTACTCGTCTGGCCGAGGGACAGCCCGAGCGCGCGTTTCGTCAGGGCGGCGCGAGCCGGGATGGCGACGCTGACCGGGCTGACGTAGTTCAGGGCGATCGAGGTCAGGAACGCCTCGGCGGCGCGGGGGAGGTTGGACCGGCCGACGATCAGGATGACGAGGATGTGCCAGCGCGCGCAGAGCAGGGTCAGACCGGCGAGGAAGAGCAGCGCGGCCGTCACGATCTGACTGGCGTCGGCCCGCCGGACCGTCGCCCTGACCTCGCCCAGCGACCCGCGCGACCAGAGGACCAGCAGGGCGAGGAGGATGGCGCCAAGGAAGATCAGGGGGGCCGGGACCCGGCCGACGATCCGACGGAACTG
>CADCWK010000420.1 GCA_902806375.1 uncultured Thermomicrobiales bacterium | reverse complement strand
CCGGCCTACGCGCCGCCGGTGGCCAGCGAGGACTGATCGGCGGGCCAGCCGCCGCCAGCGGTGGACGCCGTCCCGAGATCCGCCCGGCGATGGAGCATACTGTCGCTGCCCGGCCGCTGGACTCCCGCTCCGCCGCCCGCCCGCTGACCCTCTCCGTTCGACCGACAGGCCCGCCCGTGACATTCGGTACCTTCGCCATCATCAGCCTGATCTACACCGTGGTCGGCATCCGCGTCCTCTACCAGGTGATCCGGTCGTGGTCCTCGCTCTGGGACAGGACGTTCACCCCCGCCGACCGGCTCCTCATCAGCCAGGCCGCCTTCTTCCTGATGGTGCCGATCTCGGTCGCGCTCCACGAGCTTGGCCACGCGGCCGCGATCTGGGCGTTCGGCGGCGCGGTGATCGACTTCGGCTACTACGTGTTCGCCGGCTTCGTCGCCTACCGCGAACCGTTCAGTGCCATGCAGCAGATCGTCGTCGCCGCGGCCGGTACCGCCGTCAACATCCTGCTCTGCGCCGCGGCAGTAGGCGCAGCTCTGCTCCGGCGGCGGCCGTTCCGAGCGCCAGTCAACGAGCTGCTGATCCAGTTCGCGATCATCTCCGGGATCAACGCCCTGATCGTCTACCCGCTGCTCGACTTCTCCTCCGGTCTCAATGGCGACTTCCGTCAGATGTACAGCTTCGACGCCCCGGTGGTCTCCGGGGTCATCCTGGCGGTCCACCTCGGCGCGATCGCCTTCGGTGTCTGGGCGTTCCGCTCGCCGTCCTTCCGGGCCCGGATCAACCGGGCGACCGGCCAGCCGGCCCAGGCGCCGGCCAGCATCATGGGCTACCCGATCGGACAACAGGGCCGGCAGACCCAGCGCCGCCCGGTCGACCTGAGTTTCGCCCGGCCCGTCCTGCCCTTCCCCGAGCAGAGCGTCCTCGGCCGGACAGCGGCGCGGTTCCAGGACGCCGGCGAGCGCCTGGTCGCCGGCTGGCCGGTACCGCTCCAGTCAGGCGTGATCCCGTTGTCATCGCGAGCCGGCGCACCGCCGTCGGGCGTCGCGCTGCTCCTGCGCTGGGAGAGCCCGACCGACCGTCGCCGCCGGCAACTGATGGTCCAGTCACTCGACGGCACGGGCCTCCGGGTGATCGGCCAGGCGGGCGAACCCTCGCCGGGAACGACACCGGGCCGGACGAGCTACCTGATCGATGAGCCGGCGATGGATACCGACGACGACCTCGTGATGCGCCTGCGGCTCGCAATGGAGGAGGTCGAGAGCTGGCGGCCTGTCGCGAGCGGCTGACGTGGCGAGCGGACCACCGATGTTGCGTCCCGGGCGGGATTTCGCTACACTCTCCCGATGTCCGCGCACAGGCGTCTAGTGCGCATGTTCTTCGACCGGTCCCGGTGAGCGATGACTTGCTGATCGCGTTGCGCGTGACGCCGCCCCGGCCAATCAGCAAGGAAGCACCCGATGAGCCAGGTCTGCCAGCTCAGTGGCAAGAAGCCGACGTTCGGCAACAACGTCTCGTTCTCCAAGCGCCGCACCAACCGTCGCTGGGACGCCAACATCCACGACAAGTCGATCTACGTCCCGAGCCTGGGCCGGAGCCTGAAGCTCCGCATCTCGACCCACGCGATGCGCACCATCGACAAGAAGGGCGTCGAGGCCTACATCAAGGACCAGGGCATCTCCCTCCGCCAGCTCGAGAAGATGGCCCGCTAGGACAGCGCGACCCGATGTCCGAGGAACGCCCCGGTGCTCTATGAGCACCGGGGCGTTCGTGCGTCCAGGGTAGACCGTGCCGGCCATCGCTGGATTGCTGGCCTGGGCGAAATATGGCCAAAACCGGGACCGGTCGACTGGCGGGGGATCAGCCGCCGCTCCCAGACGCGAGGGGCATGGGCCGGACGACGGGGGACGGATCCGGGCCAGCCCTCCTATGGACCTGTGCCTAGCTACAACAGCCTGAACACTCTGGCACAAATGTTTGACAAGTGCTGGTGATGCAGTTGAACGAGATGTATGGTGTATCGCAACACGTTCTGCTCTTACGGGACGGACGCGGTTTCCAAGGGGTTCGCCCGAGGGCCGGATGCCGACCACGTCATAGACGATTACCTTGGAGCGATGCATGTCCCGGCCACAACCAGCGACCGACGCGGACGCCGACGACGCGGTCGAACTCGAGGGTGAGCCGGCGTTTGTCCTCTGGCAAGCGGCCCATGTCTCGCAGCTCGCGCAGGAGGCTCGGCTCGGCGGACTGGGACTGACCCTGCCGCTGTACTCGACCCTCGCGCGCCTTGGGCAAAGGCCGGAGGCGTCGATGGCCGACCTCGCTCGATTCACCTTTACGACGCCACAGAACATGTCGTCCGCCGTCACACGGCTGGAGCAGATGGGATTCGTGACGCGGCGTCCGCATCCTCGCCGCGCCCGCATGGTGCAGTTGAAGCTGACGCCAGCGGGCGAGACGGTCCTGGAGGAGGCGCATGCGCTCGTCTTCGAGGTCCAAGACCGGATGATCGCCGACCTCACACCGGAGGAACTGGCGTCCCTACCGGGGATCCTTCGCCGCTGCCGGGATGCTCTCCGGCCACGGTAGCGACTCGTCATCCGGATCCGGACGGCCCAGGACTCGCAAGGCCCCTGCACGCCTGCCAAGGCCAGGGAGTCAGAGATCCTATATGCAACCGGAGTCCCTTGAATATCAATCATTTGTCAAATACTTGTCAATCAGTCCGTGATCGACTAACGTTCAGGAGTCACGGCCGCGGCGGTACTGGACTGCCGAGGTCCATGGCGTCAATCAACCGCAGACGCCATGTGACTCCTTGGATCGCGTTGAGAGGACAATAATCATGCTCACGAACCGTCGTCAGGTCATCCAGTCCGCCACGGTCGCCACCGGTCTCGCCATGACGGGTAACGTCGCGGACTCCGCCAGGGCCGACGCCCGGCAGGCGACTCCCTCGATCGATACCCTCCGGATCGCGATGTCCGGCCTTCCAACCCAACTTGACCCGCAGACCGATACCTTCATCGTGATGATCCGGATCTACAACATGGTCTATGACACGCTCATTCAGCGTGACTGGGCCAACGGCGGTGGATTGATTCCCGGACTGGCCACCAGTTGGACGCAGGTCGACGAGACGACACTGGAACTCACACTCCGCGAGGGTGTCGTCTTCCAGGACGGATCGCCATTCACGGCCAACGACGTCAAGTTCACCTTCGACCGTACTCTGGAGGGCAACGCCCGGCTTGCCGCGACGGGTCGCTACGGGCTCGCCGAAGTTCAGGTAGTCGACGACCTAACGGTTCGCATGATCACCGACGGTCCGCGCGGCACGCTCCTGAGCCTGATTGCCGATCTCGGGTCGGAGATCGTCCCGGCCACCTACTTCCAGCAGGTGGGGTATGAGGCATTCCAGCGGATGCCGATCGGCACAGGCCCCTATCGAGTCACGGAGTTCATCCCGGACACCCGGATCACACTGACGGCCCATACGGATTACTGGGGTGGGGCTCCGGCCGTAAGCAACGTTGAGATCCGTCCAATCCCTGAGGTGTCGACGCGGGTAGCCGCGTTGATCAACGGCGAGATCGACATGGCAATGGACCTGCCGCCGGACCAGATCCCGACGGTCGAGGAGGATGGGCGCTTCGCGGTTTCGACGGTCTCACCGCTGAACATCAACATCCTCGCGATCGTCGGGACCAAACCGCCGGTGGATCGCAGGGAAGTCCGCCAGGCGCTGAATATCAGCATCGACCGCCAGTCGATCGTCGAGCAGCTGTTCGGCGGTCTGGCTGTCTGGCCGACCGGCCTGCAGTCAACCCTCGACCCGCTCTACATCGAGCGGCCGCAGATTCCTTACGACCCTGACGGCGCCCGGCGGCTGCTGGAGACCGCCGGCTACGCCGGCGAGGAGATCCGCCTGGCCTACGACTCGCCCAACTACTACCCGCTCGAGCAGGAGTGGACCGAGGTCATTGTCGCGGGCTGGGCCGACGTCGGACTGAACGTGACGATGTCGCCCCTCGAGCTGAGCCAGCGTGAGGCCATCACCGCCGAGGACGATTGGGGGCTCTACACGACATCGATGGGTAACATCGCCGACGTGGACCTGCCGCTGGTCGTCGCCTCAGCGACCGCCGAATACCAGATCCTCCACACGCCGGGGCAGTTCGACGAATTGAACGCGATCGTGGCCCAGGCGCAGCAGACCGTCGACGAGGCCCAGCGGCGAGACCTGACCCGGCAGGCGCTCGAGTTCCTCGAGGACTTCACGATGGTGCTGCCACTGTTCACCATCAACCGCAACACCGCCAGCCTGGCGACGATCAGTTTCCAGGAGACCCCATTGTTCGGAATCGATCTTCGACCAGGTCGCTTCACCGTCACGAACTGACAAGGCCAGGTCACCCGTCGATTCCGGTCCAGTGCCGGGACGATGGGTAACCAGGCTCCGTGGCCGCCAACGCGTCATGATCTCGACACGAATTCGGCTAGTCCGGGAGGTAGGACATGGGGTCGATCGGGAAGATCGTCATCCCGCGGCTCGGTCGGGCGATCGTGACGCTCTGGCTGGTCGTGACGGTCGTCTTCGTCGTCCTGCGGTTCTCGGGCGATCCCGTCAGCCTGCTCCTGCCGAGCGACGCGTCGCAGCAGCAGGTCCAGGCGCTTCGGGTCGAGCTGGGACTGGACGAGTCGATCCCGGTCCAGTACGGACGGTTCATCCTGGAGGTGGTTAAGGGCGACCTGGGGGAGTCGCTGCGGTTCAACCAGCCGGCGCTCGACCTGGTCCTGGACCGGTTCCCGGCGACCGCCTTGCTGGCGCTGGTCGCGTTCACCGTCGCCGCGGTCGTCGGCCTCGGCGTCGGATCGCTCACCGCCTTCGCCCGTGGCTCCGTGCTGGACCGAGCCGCGATAGCGCTAATGGGGATCCTGCAGTCGGCGCCCTCGTTCTTCCTGGGCATCATGCTGATCCTGCTGTTCAGCGTCGAGCTCGGCTGGTTCCCGACGAGTGGGTATGGGAGCCCGTCGCAGCTCGTCCTGCCGGCCCTGACGCTCAGCGCGCTGACGCTCGCGTCGATCGCCCGGATCACCCGGACGTCGCTCCTCGATGTTCTGCGCGCCGACTACATCCGGACGGCCCGTTCCAAGGGCCTCCCGGAGCGTCTGATCTGGTCCCGTCACGCCCTGAGGAACGCGGCCCTCCCGCTGACGACGACCCTCGGTCTGGAGCTGGCCGAACTGCTGGCCGGCGCGGTCATCGTCGAGACCGTCTTCGCCTGGCCCGGGATCGGACGCCTCGCCATCGACTCGGTCGCCGCGCGGGACTACCCCGTCGTCCAGGCGGCGGTCCTCCTGATCGCCACGATCTTTGTCATCATCAATCTGCTCGTCGATCTGTCGTACCTGGCCCTGGACCCGAGGACGCGCAATGGCTGAGCTAATCGGAGCGGCCCACCGTCCGCGCGCCGTCGATGTCCACGAGCAGCCCCATCAACTGTCAGCCCGGATCGGACGCCTGGGCGTTCCGGTTCTCCCCCGCACGGTCGTGCTGTCCGTTGCCTGGGTGGTCGTCCTGGCGCTCTTCGCGGCGCTCGGCTCGACAGTCACCCCGTACGACCCGCTGCAGCAGGAATTGCAGGCGCGGAACGTCCCGCCAGTCTGGCTCGAGGGCGGCGGCTGGGACCACGTCTTCGGCACCGACCAGCTCGGCCACGATGTCCTCTCTCGCGTCATGGTCAGCGTCCGCCCGACGCTGACGATCGGTGTGACCGCATCCCTGATCGCGCTGGTAACCGGAACCCTGCTCGGTCTGGTGGCCGGGTACTTCCGGGGTCCAGCGGACGGGCTGATCATGCTCCTGGCCGACAGCCAGCTCGCGATCCCGTCGCTGGTGATCGCGATCGCCGCGGTGGCCGCGTTCGGCCAAAGCATCGCCATCCTGATCGTCCTGGCCGGGTTCAGCGGCTGGATGGGCTTCGCCCGCACGGTTCGCTCCAGCGTCCTCACCCTCCGGTCACGGGACTTCGTCGTCTCCAGCCGGGCACTCGGCGCAGACGACCTACGGATCCTTTACCGTCACGTCCTGCCGAACATCGCGTCGATCGTCATCGTATTGATCACGATCCAGTTCCGCTCCCTGATCCTGTTCGAGGCGGCCCTCAGCTTCCTCGGTCTCGGCGTCCCACCACCACAGCCGTCCTGGGGGTCGATGATCAACGGGGGTCGCGATTATCTCCTCAGCAGCTGGTGGATAAGCGTCATCCCCGGCATCGCCCTCATGCTCACCGTGCTGACCGTGAGTCTGATCGGCGACTGGCTCCGCGATGTCCTTGACCCGACGCTGCGCGAGGCGAGTTAGGCCAGTTGGGAGGCCCGCGCCTCGTGGGAGTCAAGCTCCGCATCTTATTGCTCGGTACGGGAAGTCGATCCTTGGAAGGGATGAGGATACCCGACCGCAGGAACGATCCTCTATCAAATAGTTGCCAATTGTTTGTATTCAGCGTATCCTATGGATCTGCACCGACCCTGGGGATTATCGGCCTGGCCGAGCCAGCGAGCATGGTGATCTCACGCGGTCGTTGCCGTGCAGCGAGAGGAATCCGGAATGATCCGAAACCCGAAGTTCGTCGGTGACGTGAGCCTCGCCCGCGAAGAACTCCGCGCGGGCGACCCAGTCATGCGGCGCCTGATCGACGCCAACCCGGATCTCCACCCGGACTCGTGGCGCGAGGCACTCCCCGTCGAGGGCCTCTTCGAGGCGCTCCTGTTCCAGATCGTCGGGCAGCAGATCTCCGTAACCGCGATGAACGCTATCCACATTCGCCTCTGCGCGCTGTTCCCAGGCAACCGGCCCGACCCCGCGATCCTCGCGGAGATGCCCGTCGAGACGTTGCGTGGCGTCGGCCTCTCCGCCCGGAAGGCCGAGTACGCCCGCGACCTCGGGCGCCGCGCCGCCGCCGGCGAACTCGATGGGTTGGCTGACCTCCCGCACGAGGAGGCACGGGACCGGCTCGTCGCCTTCCGGGGCATCGGCCCCTGGACCGCTGACGGCGCCCTGTTGATCGCGTTTGGCTGGTCCGACGTCTTCGTCGCCGGTGACCTCGTGATGCGCAAGGCAGTCCAGCGCGCCTACGATCTCCCCGGACTTCCCTCGGAGAAGGAGGTCGATGCGCTCGGCGAGCGATGGAAGCCGCACCGCACACTCGCCGCCGCGTACCTGTTCGACTCGATGGCACCCAACCTGACCTCCAACCACCGGGAACCGAACGTCACTGCATGACCACCCCCTTCTCCTCCGGCTCAAGGTCGTCAGCACCCACGCCACACTAGATCCGGTGGTCTGGGAGCGCGCCAGCCCGCGGGTGGTCGCCAACGGCATCGAGGAGGGAAGGGCGTCGCCGATCGAGGACTGATCCACCCCCGCCACCTCCGAAGGGAAGTCAGACACGGCTCCATAGACCCGAAAGGACGAGCCGATACGGCGGCCCTACCGCTTCGCCATGAACGGTCCGGAAGGACGAGCAGCGTCGGATCCGACCGGCTCCGGCACCGACGGGAGCGGGTCATAGGCATCGCCGGGGTACCAGGCGCGGGCGAACCAGACGAAGCCGGCCGCGGCGACGGCGCCCACCGCGGCGAACGTCAGCCAGGGTATCGCGAGGACCCCGGTCGACTCCCCGGCCTGGAACAGTGCGCCGCCGCTGTAGTTGCCAAGCCCGCCGCCGATGGCGAGGGCGTATGCCCCGACGGCGAAGTAGGAGCCGAGCGCGACCGGGTCGACCAGCCGGGCCGTGATGGTGTTGAGCATCGGCTGGGCGATCAGGTTGCCGACCGCGAAGACGACCGTGCAGGCGATCAACGGCCAGAGCGAACCCGCAAGGGCGATCGCCCCGAGGCCGACCGACATGACGACCAGTCCAGCGATCATCGTCGACATCGTCGAGAGCCGGCCCTCGAGGTAGCGCAGGATGGGGTACTGGGCAGCGATCGTGACCACGGAGTAGACCGTAAGGACCAGCCCGACCTCGCCGTCCGACCCGCCGATCGCCTTGACCATCAGCGGGATCGAGATGTTGTACTGCACCGCCAGGAACCAGAAGCCCATCAGCAGGACCGTGAAGGTGACGAAGCGGCGATCGCGCAGCGCCATCACCATCCCGCCGGCGAGGTGCTTCGGGGGTCCGCTCGCGACCCGGACGGCGGGTAACCAGATCATCGCGAGGAGTGCGGCGACGACGAAGATCGCCGCGGCGGCGAGCGACACGACCGTGAAATCGAACCTGAGCAGGACGGCACCGAGGGCCGGTCCGACCGCCATCCCGATGTTGCCGACGATCCCGAGGGTCCGGTAGAAGGCGGGCCGCTCGGCTGGACTCGTCAGCGCCGCGCCAGCCGCCGACTTCGGTGCCTCGAACAGCGACCCGCCGAGGGCGGCGAGGATCGCCGCGCCGAACAGCGTGACCGGGGTCTCGGCGAAGCCCATCCAGCCAAACCCGGTGGCGCGGACGAGCAGCCCGAGGACGATCGGCAGGCGTGCCCCGACGCGGTCGGCGACGATGCCGCCAATCAGGGCCAGGCCCTGCTGGACGAGCTGACGGACAGCGAGCACCGCCCCGATCGTGCCCGCCGACCAGCCCAGGTTGGTGCCGTAGTGGATCGAGATGAGCGGGATGACCATGAAGAAGCCGCCATACATGAGTAACGTGTTGGCGTAGATGACGAGGATGCCCCGCCGCCGCGCCTTCTCGCCATATGTCTGCGCAGGAACATGCCCGGTCATCGTGCTCGTCCGCCTCATCAATCGCTCGCCGAGGGGCCGGATCGCCCCGCGCCGGTCCCTCAGCCGCCAGTACGGCCGGACCGCCTCGTGCCGCCATCATCGCACCTGCGAAGGCATCTCCCCTACCCCCCGCTCCGCTGGCCGCCAGCCGGTCGCGCGACAGCCATGGCTGGGTGGCGTCGTCGACCCATGCTGGCGGGTCGCTCCGGCACCCGGACGACCCCGACGCGGCACTGGCGCGACCACCTGTGGGGCGACGATGTTTCCGGTCCCCCACGGGACATGGTGGGTTCGCCGGGCGCTACACGCGTGATCGCGACGGACCCGGGTCCAGGTACCACCGGAGCGTCAGCCCTTCCATGAGTCTGGCCCATCTACCTCGGAAGACAGGGAGCCAGCCCTCGACGTCGAGAAGCGCGAGGACGGAGTTCCGTCCCGACCACGGACCCGTGCCGGCCGGGAGCGACGGGTAGACCGGTTCTCAGGGGGGAAAGCCCCTCTTCTCGCGCGACCCCTCGGCGGGTCAACCAGCGACTGTCCCCATCGACCCCCTCGGGGGTCAGCCGCGAAATACACGGGTCCAGGACGGGGCATGCTACGCTGCGCACGGTCCCGGGTCGGTCGATCACACCGGCGGGCGGCCAGCGTCGACCGATGCCGCCACGCGACACCGGCTCGGGGCCCATTCCCGGCGGAGGGACGACGTGCGGAGCGCAGCCATCACGATCCCCAGACCAACGGCCGATGAGACGGACGTCATCCAGCGCCGGACGGTCCGCATCCTCGTCCTTTCCCAGGTCTTCGGCGGGGCCGGGCTCGGCGCGGGGATCGCCGTCGGGGCGCTGCTGGCCGAGGACATGCTCGGGTCGACCAGCCTCGCCGGGTTGCCGTCGGCGCTGTTCGCACTGGGGGCCGCGGCCGCGGCGCTGCTGGTCGGTCGGCTGTCGCAACGCGACGGTCGCCGGCTGGGCCTCGTCGCGGGCTACACCGGCAGCCTGATCGGCAGCATCATCGTCGTGCTCTCGGCCGTGATCTCCAACCCCGCGCTGCTCATGCTCGGGCTGTTCCTCTACGGCGCCGGCTCGGCGACCAACCTGCAGGCCCGCTACGCCGGGACGGACCTGGTCGCCGCCTCCCGCCGCGGCCGGGCCGTCAGTACCGTGCTGGTCGCGACGACCCTCGGCGCCGTCATCGGGCCGAACCTCGTCGACGTCATGGGACGGTTCGCCGGCACGATCGGGATCCCGGCGCTGGGCGGCCCGTTCATCCTCGCCGGGGCGGCCTACGCCGTCGCCGCGACGATCCTGCACGTGTTCCTCCGGCCGGACCCGCTCCTGACGGCCCGCGCCATCGCCCCGGCGCCGCCGATCCCGTCCGCGGAGGCGACGGCCAGGTCAACCGAGTTCACGCCGTGGAGCGGCAACCTGCGGCTCGGCGCGCTGACGATGATCATCACTCAGGTCGTCATGGTCGGCATCATGACGATGACCCCGATCCACATGCGCGACAACGGCCACGGGCTGGCCGACACCGGCCTCGTCATCAGCATCCACATCGCCAGCATGTACCTGCCGTCGCCGCTGTCCGGCTGGCTGGCCGACCGGTTCGGACGGCGCCCGGTGATCGTCGCCGCCGGTCTGGTCCTGCTGTCGGCCGGGGTCGTCGCGGCGACGGCCCCCGTCGACTCGATCGCCATGCTCGCCCTGGCGCTCGGGCTGCTCGGACTCGGCTGGAACCTCGGCCTGATCAGCGGCACGACCCTGGTCACCGACGGCACACCGCTGGCCAGCCGGGCCCGGACGCAGGGCAGCGTCGACCTGGCCGTGGCGCTCGCCGGTTCCGGCGGCGGCATCCTGAGCGGGATCGTCGTCAACGCGACCAGCTACACGGCGCTGGCGCTGGCCGGCGGGCTGCTGGCGCTGATGCTCGTCCCCTTGATGCTGCGGGGCGGCGCGGTCCGATCCGCGCCCGCGACCGGTTAGCGCCCGCCCGGCGATGGGAATGGCGACGGCCCGTCCCACCAGGTGGTGAGACGGGCCGTCGCCGTGCGTTGGGGGGTGACGACTACCGCGCGCCGACGAGTTCGCGCTGCCCGGCCTTGACCGCGCGGGCGCTGGCCATCTGCTCGGTCCAGAAGACCAGCTCGTCGAGCATGGGCGTGGCCTGACGCTCTTCGGCCTCGCCGAATCCGTAGCGCCCCTGGTCGTCGAACTTCAGGTAGAAGTTCGGGATCACGATCTGCTCACGGAGGTCATAGACCTTGACTTCGGCCAGGACGCCGCGCAGATGCTCGACGGCGCGGGCGCCGCCGGCGATGGCACCCCAGGAGATGAACCCGGCCGGCTTGAAGTTCCACTCGGCGTAGGCGTAGTCGAGCGCGTTCTTCAGCGCCGCACTCGTGGAGTGGTTGTACTCCGGCGTCGCGAAGATGAACCCGTCCAGTTCGGCGAGACGGGCTGCGAACGCCCGCGCGTTCGGATTCTGGACCGGGGCGTACAGCGGGGACGCCGGCTCGTCGAACATCGGCAGCGCGAACTCGGCCAGGTCGACGAGGACGAATTCGGCGTCGCCACGCTGGTTCGCGAAGTCGAGCAGCCACTGGGCCGCCTGGATGCTGAACCGACCGGGACGCGTGGATCCGACGACGATTCCGATGGTACTCATGTGCTGGTTCTCCCTGATGCGGTGACGGCGTTCGTTGATGATGACAACAATATCTAATGATACGTAAGTGCATCGCTGCGTGCAACTAGCCGTATGGGCAGACCGACCGTCCATCCCGCACCGGGGATGACCGATCGACCACTGGCACCGGGTTTGCACGCCCCTGCCAGTGGCAGCAACGACGTTTCACCGACAGAGGAGTTCGAAGCATGTCTGACGATCACAGCGCGGGCGACGGCCGCAAGAAGTACGCGGACATCGGCGGACCCGAGGCCCGGCACGCCCAGACCCACGACGTCGGGGCGGAGCAGCGGACGAATCCGACCGGCCCGGAGCCATATGACCCGAGCTTCGACGAGCAGCTGGCCCCGAACCTCGACGCCTTCCCACAGGGGTCGCACGCCGACGACAGCACCTCCGCAGCCGACGACAAGACGGTCCAGGCGACACTCAGCCACCTCGACGACGCTGAGTTGAGCCGGCTGTCAGTGCTGGACAACGGCACTCAACTCCAGCAGGGCGCCGTCTACCTGGACCTGAACGACATGGACCGGGGCGCGTTCAAGGCGATCGGCGGTACCCACGCCGAGCCGAACAATCGCCTGATCGCCAAGGCCGAGACGGACTACGAGATGTGGAACCGGCTGGTCGGGCAGAACGAGACGGTCGAGATCGACCGGCCGTAATTCTGGACGTTGCTCCCTCTGTAGACCCCTCTCTGCTGTGGCGGAGAGGGGTTTCTCGTTCCGAGGCACTACCTTATTGATCGCTAGGTCGACGCGACCTTCACCGTCCCACAACAGCTTGGCGCGATCTGCCCCGTCTAGGCAGGCCCGTCAACGCACCATGTCGCCTCCCGGCCCCCGTTGACCACCTTCCGGGCGCGTGCTAGCGTCCGGGTCACGATCCATTGCTCTTCCGCCAATCGCCCTGCCCCACCGCCTCGGTGGAAGGACCACGCGTGTCCGGATCCGACCGCTCACCGTCCAGCCCACTCCGAACAACAACCGGCGCGACCGCAAGCTGGCTCGCGATCGACCTCGGCGCGGAGAGCGGCCGGGCGATCGTCGGGCGGTTCGATGGGGACCGGCTGGGTCTGACGGAGATCCACCGCTTCCGGAACACGCCGGTCGAGGGGCCGGGCGGGCTCGCCTGGGACGCGGCGATGCTGTCCCGCGAGACGATCGCGTCGCTCCGAGCCGGGCTTGCTGACGGTCCGGTCGAGAGCGCCGGAATCGACTGCTGGGCAGTGGATTTCGGGTTGCTCGGCCCTGACGGTGCTCTGCTCGCCGACCCGCTCCACTACCGCAACTCGCGCTTCGGTCCAATGGTGGCCGAGCTCGGTCGCCGGATCGACCCGGCCGACGCCTATCAGCGCACCGGCATCCAGTCGCTCCCGATCAATACCAGTTGCCAACTGCTCGCCCACGCCGGCAGCCCTGAACTGGCCGCCGCCGAACGGCTGTTGCTCATCCCCGACCTGCTCCGGTACCAGCTGACCGGCGAGGCGACGGCCGAACTGACCAACGGCAGCACGACCCAGCTCCTGAGCGCCATCGACGGACAGTGGGACGCCCCGATGATCGCCGTCGTCAGCGTCCCGCCTGGTCTCCTCCCACCGCTCGTTCCACCAGGTACGGTGACGGGGCCGGTCCACGGGACCGCTGCCACCGAACTCGGTACCTCTCTCCCCATCGTCGCCGTCGCTAGCCACGACACCGCCTCGGCCGTCGCCGCCGTTCCGGCCAGTTCAGACACGTTCGGTTACATCTCCAGCGGCACCTGGTCGTTGGTCGGGATCGAGCGCGACCGGCCCACCCTCAACCGTGACGCCCGCATGGCCAACCTGACCAACGAGCGAGGGATCGCCGGAACGTTCCGCCTGCTAAAGAACGTCATGGGGCTCTGGCTGCTGCAGGGCTGCCAGGACACCTGGCGGCGCGAAGGCACCGATCTCACCTATGACCAGCTCCACCGTCTCGCCCGCGCCGCGCCGGCGTTCGGGCCGCTGATCGACCCGGACGACGCCCGGTTCCTCGCGCCCGGAGACATGCCGTCCCGGATCCGGGCGATCTGCGCGGAGAGTGGCCAGCCACCCCCCGGGAGCATTGGCGCGGTGACGCGCTGCGTCCTGGAGAGTCTCGCCTGCGCCTACCGGTCGGCCTTCCGGGCGATCACGCTGGCCTCGGGTCAGCCGGTCACGGAGATCCACGTCGTCGGGGGCGGCGCCCGCAACCGGCTGCTCTGCCAGCTCACCGCTGACGTGACTGGCCTGCCGGTGCTGGCGGGACCGGTCGAGGCGACCGCGATCGGCAACCTGCTCGTCCAGGCCATGGCGGCTGGCCGGATCGGCTCCCTGAGGGAGCTGCGCGCCGTCGTCGCCCGCTCCTTCCCCACCGAGCGGTACGATGCCACCGACGATCCGGTCCAGCGGGAACGGTGGTACGAAGCGCTCCAGCGGTACGATGCCCTGACCAGCCACGCGGTCGCGGACACGTCGCGCGACTCCCACCCGGTCGACGAGGACCCAGCCCGATGACCATGTCCGACGCCTCCCGGTCGTCCGCCTACGACGAGCTCACCCAGGACCTGACTCGCCGCGGCGTCGATGTCGCCACCGTCGAGGGCAGCCTCCGACAGCAGCGAATCGAGACGCCGTCCTGGGCCTACGGCAACTCCGGCACCCGGTTCCGGGTCTTCAGCCAGCCCGGTGTACCCCGGACGCCGTTCGAGAAGTTCGCTGACGCCGCCGAGGTCCACCGGCTGACCGGCGTCTGCCCGTCCGTCGCCATCCACATCCCGTGGGACCAGGTCGACGACTTCGGCGCACTGCGCGACTACGCCACCTCGGCGGGGATGACCGTCGGCGCGATCAACCCGAATCTGTTCCAGGACGAGGCCTACCGGCTGGGCAGCCTCTGCCACCCCAACGCGACCGTCCGCCAACAGGCGACGGAACACCTGCTGGCCTGCAACGCGATCGCCCGCGAGGTCGGTTCGGACCTGATCTCCCTCTGGCTGGCGGACGGGACCAACTACGCCGGGCAGGACAGCTTCATCGAGCGCCGCCACCGGCTGATCGACGCGCTCCGTGAGCCCTACGCCGACCTGCGCGACG
>CADCWK010000419.1 GCA_902806375.1 uncultured Thermomicrobiales bacterium | reverse complement strand
GGCGAATCAGCGTCGTCGTCGGTGCTCGCTCGGCCCTGTTCGCGCCGCTGCCGGATGTCGGCCTGATCGTGCTGGACGAGGAGCACGAGTCCGCCTACAAGCAGGACAGCGACCCGCGCTACCACGCCCGTGCCCTGGCCGAGGAGATCGGGCAGCGGTACGGGGCCGTCGTCCTGCTCGGATCGGCGACACCGTCGATCGAGACCACCCAGCGCGTGCGGGCCGGGACGGCCGTCGGCCTGTCCCTGGTCAACCGGGTCCGCCCCGCCGCGATCCACGGCGACGAGGCGGGTGAACTGGAACTCCCTGCCGTCGAGATCGCCGACATGCGTCTCGAGCTCCACCGGGGCAACGCCGGCCTGCTCAGTGAGGTGCTGAAGGAGCGGCTGACCGCCACCCTGGCGCGGGGCGACCAGGCGCTGATCCTGCTCAACCGGCGTGGCATGGCGACCGTGGTCCTCTGCCAGGACTGCGGGCACCGGCTCACGTGCCCGCACTGCGACATCCCGCTGGTCTTCCACCAGGATCGCTCGCTGCTCATCTGCCACCGCTGCGACTTCCGCCAGCGACCGCCCGGTGCCTGCCCGGCCTGCTCCGGTCGCCTGACGTACTTCGGCGCCGGTACGCAGCGCGTCGAGTCCGAGGTCGCCGCGATGTTCGCTGGCGCCCGCGTGATGCGCTGGGACCAGGACACCAGCCGCCGCCGTGGCGCGCCCGAGACGATGCTGCGGTCCGTGGAGGAGCGGCAGGTCGACATCGTCGTCGGCACGCAGATGATCGCCAAGGGACTGGACCTGCCGCACGTCACGACGGTCGGCGTCATCAACGCCGACTCGATCCTGCACCTGCCCGATTTCCGGTCGGCCGAGCGGACGTTCCAGCTCCTGACCCAGGTGGCGGGGCGGGCCGGGCGGCGCGGCGCGGGCACCGTCGTCATCCAGTCGTACACGCCGCACCACTACGCCGTCCGGGCGGCGGCGAACCACGACTACGATGCCTTCTTCGAGGAGGAGATCGTCTTCCGGGACCAGAACTTCTACCCGCCGTTCACCCGGCTGGTCCGGTTCGCCTTCCGGCACCGGGACGAGGCGCGCTGCGCGGCGGAGGCGGCCACCTACGCCCACATCCTCGTCCAGCACGTCCGCAACCACGGCCAGGTCGGTGTGGCGGACATCCTCGGACCCACGCCGGCCTTCGCCGCCCGCATCCGGGACGAGTACCAGTGGCAGATCATCCTGCGCTCCCCGGAGATGGACGACCTCCTCCCGAGGCTGCCGACCCGGCCGGGCTGGGTGGTCGATGTCGATCCGATGAGCGTGCTGTAGGGGCCAGCGTTGGATCGGCTTGATCCATCGGCGATACTTGTCCGGAAAGACCAGACGACGGCGAGTGGTCGCCACTGGCGGCAGATGCGATGAATGGAAGTAACCAGGACGATGACCCAACTCGAGATCCGGCTGGAAGGTGACCCGGTCCTCCGGCAGAAGGCGACCAAGATCAACCGGGTCGACGACTCAGTCCGCCGACTGGCCAGCGACATGTGGGAGACCCTGGAGGCAGCCGAGGGGGTCGGACTGGCTGCCCCACAGGTCGGGGTGAGCCGTCGCCTGATCGTCGTCCACCTGCCCGAGGACTACATCGAGGAGGGTTCGCCGGAAGTCGCCCTTCGGCTGGTCAACCCGGAGATCGTCAAGGCGCGCGGCGAGATCACCGCGATGGAGGGATGCCTCAGCATCCCGGGCTGGCAGGGCGACGTCCCGCGGGCCGACCAGATCACGGTCAAGGCGACCGATCTGAACAACCGTGACGTCCGGCTCAAGCTGGAGGGGTGGGCCGCCCGCGTCGTGCAGCACGAGATCGACCACCTCGACGGCATCCTGTACACCGACCGGATGCGCGACGAGGACAGCCTCTACCGCGTCGAGGCAGGGTCGGACGGGGATGAGACCGATGAGGGAGATGGTGTCGTGGAGACAGCGGACGCGGATCTCGTCGCCCAGCCGGTGCTCTAGAGCGCGAAGGCGGGCTGGTCGGTCCTGGCGCGCTGGGCCACGATGATCGCGTGGATCTCGTCGATCGCGGCGTCGAGACGGTCATCCTCGTTGAAGATGACATAATCGAACGCTCCCGCCGATGAGAGTTCCTGGGTGGCGGTGTTGAACCGGCGCATCAGCGCCTCGCCCTCGTCGGTCTTCCGGGTCCGGAGTCGCTGCATCAGGGCCGTCAGCGACTCTGGCGCGATGAAGATGAATGTCGCCTCAGGGAGCAGGGTCCGGATCGTCGCGGCCCCCTGCACGTCGACCTTGATGACGACGTCCTGTCCTCGGTCGATCGCTTCCCGGATGCCCCACTTGGGCACCCCATAGCGCAACCCGTAGACGTCGGCCGACTCAAGGAACTCGCGCTGGGCCTCGCGCTCGGCGAAGGTCTGGGCGTCGAGGAAGTGGTAGTGGACCCCGTCCATCTCGCCCGGCCGGCGCTCACGGGTGGTGGCCGTCACCGCGAAATGGATCTCCGGGAACCGTTCCCGGAGGCGTTCGATCACCGAGTCCTTGCCGACGCCGGATGGCCCGCTGATGACGAAGACGTGCGCCCGCTTCCGGGACCGGAGGCTGCCGATGATCTCGTCCGCTCGCTCGCTCAACGTCGTCGCCATCCTGCTGCGCGCTCCCGCATCCCATTGCCGTGGCCCTCGGCGTCTGCCGGGTACGAGCCGTTCCCCTGAACGAGGATCACCACCGTGTATGACGTCCTGACGCTGGCCGCCATCGTCGATGAGATGAACGCGACCGCCATCAATGCCCGGATCCAGAAGGTCGGCCTGGTCGACCGCCTGACGTTTGCCGCCGAACTGTACACACCGGGCCGGCGGCGGTGGTTGGTCGCCAGCGCCGATAGCGACCGGGCGCGCCTGCACCTGACCGGGACGACGGCCTCGCTGGACCCGGAACTGATCACCCCGTTCGGGCTCCTGATCCGGAAGTACGTCCGCGGCGCCATCCTCATCGGCGTGGAGCAGGAACCACTCGAGCGGATCGTGCGCCTGAGTATAGCCAAGCGGATGGCCCCCCTCAACGCCACCCGGCGCCGGGGGGCGCCGATCCCGGGGGACGAGACTGACGATGAGATCGAGACCGAGGCGCTCAAGGTCGATGAGGACTCGGTCCTCGACGAGCTCGACCGACCCGACATCACCTACCTCCAGCTCGTGATCGAGGTGATGGGGCGGCACTCGAACATCATGCTCCTCGACAACGACGGCATCATCATGGACGCCGTGAAGCACGTCACCCCGGCGATGAGCCGCGTCCGGCCGATCTGGCCGAAGCTGCCATGGACGATGCCCCCGCCGATGGACCGGCCCGATCCCCGCCGGTTGACTGCCGCCGCCGTGGCGGACATGCTGGCCGCGGGCCGGCCGAAAGACGAGATCGCGCGGCTGCTGGTCAGCCGCCTCCGCGCCGTCAGCCCGCAGATCGGCCGGGAGGCGGTCTTCCGGGCGACCGGTGACGCGGAGGCGATGGTCAGCCGGGGTGATCTCGACCCGGCTGCCCTGGCCCGGGAGCTTCGCGGGCTCTACGAGCCACTGCTGACCTCGGTCTGGGAACCGGCGGTCTACCGGCAGGACGGTGCCGTCGTCGCGTTCAGTGCGATCCCGCTGCACGGGCTGGAAGGGACGAGCGAGGGCGAACCGTTCGACTCCATGTCGGAGGCCGCCCGCCTCGGGGACGACGCGACATCGGCCGACGCGCCCGTCTCCCACGCCCAGCGGCGGGAGCGCCTGCTGGCGACGATCGCGGCGGCGCGCGACCGCGTCGATGCCCGGCTGGCCTCTCTGGAGGCGCAGGAAGCCAAGGCCGTCGAGGCCGAGCGGCTCCGCGAGCAGGGCGAGCTGATCTATGCCTGGATCTGGCAGATCAAGCCGGGGGACACCGTCCTCGATGTTGACGGCCAGCAGATCGAGCTCGATCCGAACCTGTCGGCCAAGGAGAACGCGGCCGAGTACTTCCAGCGGTACCGCAAGGCGCAGGGCGCGAGCCGGCAGCTGCCGGAGCTCGAGGAACAGGCCACCCAGCAACTGCACTACCTCGAGCAGCTGGCGACGATGATCCGGCAGGCACCGGGGTTCATCGACCTGGAGGCGCTGGCCAACGAGTGGGACAGCGTCGCGGAGCAGTTCGGCGCCCGGCCGGCCGTGCAGGGCAAGGGCCGAGCGATGCCGCGAAGCTCGGGGAAGGCGGACCGGCGTCCGAAAGCCCTCTATGACGACGCCGGCCACGCGATCTACATCGGCCGCAGCGGCCGGCAGAACGACGCCGTCACGTTCGACGTCGCCGGGGCCGACGACACCTGGCTGCACGCCCGGGGCGTCCCAGGCAGCCACGTCGTCATCAAGTGGCGCATGCCGATGCCGGAGGAGGACGAGCGCACCGTTGCCCTCGCGGCGTCGCTGGCCGCCTGGTACAGCGGCTCACGGGGCAGCGGATCGGTGGAAGTCGACGTGACGCGCCGCCGCCACGTCCGCAAGATCAAGGGCGCTGGCCCCGGCATGGTCACGTACCGGCAGGAGCGGACGATCCTCGTCCCGGCCCGGGACGAGAACGAGCTGAAAGGGTCCCTGACCGCATCCACGCGCTGACCGGCCGGACAAACGTCACCGGCATGGCGTCGAGGTCAGAATGGCTGGTCGGGTCATCTCGTCAACCATGCACCTCACGACGCTCCGCGCCCTGGCTGGGCCCGGTCGCTCCACGGCTGGGTAGCGCCACCGACCAGGACCACGGGGGCGAACCCTTCTCCCCTCGCCCCGGCTGGACACAGAGCGGCCCGCATGCGTTCGCATCCGGGCCGCCCTTCCTGTCTCAAATGGTGGTGGGACGTCGAGCCGCGACTAGGCCTCCGTCGGCACCGGGCCGCGCGTCGTCTCTCCACGGACCAGGACACGCGCCAGGATGATGCCGATCTCGTAGAGGATCACGAGTGGCAGGGCGACGAGCGCGAGGTTGATGGGATCCGTGGTCGGAGTGATGATCGCGGCGACCACGATGATCATCAGGTACGAGTACCGGCGCCACTTCCGCATCTTGACCGCGCTGACGATATTGATCTTGGCCAGCAGGAACATCACCAACGGCAGCTGGAACGACAGACCGAGGCCCACCATGATCGTCAGATAGAAGTTGACCGTCTCCTGCGCGTCGGCACCTTCCTGGAAGATGTCGCCCGCGAAGTTGGAGAGGAACTGCAGCGCCCGGGGGATCGCGAAGAAGAACGAGTACGAGGCTCCGGCGATGAAGAGCAGCGCCACGAACGGGAGCGAGATGTAGACGATCCGCTTCTCGCGGTTGGTGAGACCGGGGGCGAGGAAGGCGATGACCTGATAGAGGAGGACCGGGGACGTGATGGCGATGGCGATGTAGAGGGCGACCTTGAAGACGACCGTCAGGTTGTCGGTCGGATTCCGGACGTCCAGCCCCTCGCCGCTGTTCACGTTCTCGGCGATGATCCTGAGCAGCGGCTGGGCGAACAGAAAGCCGATGATGAGGCCACCGACGATCGCCAGACCCATCCGGATCAGGCGCCGCTTGAGTTCTTCGAGGTGCTCCGCGAGCGTCATCTCCTCGAAGACGTCGGGCTCGTTCCGGTCGGGCAGGCGGGGGACGCGAAAATCGGGGAGCCTGGCCGGTACGCGGAAGCGGGGGACGCGGAACGCTCGGGCCATGTCTGGAGTCCTTCGAGAGCTGCCGCCTCACCCGGGGGCCAGTGGCGACGGGGTCTCCCCGCCAGTGCCGTCGGTGGGCGACATTCCGATGTGCCACCGGCGACCAGGCGTGACGCGTACGCCCGGTCGGTCGCCGGTGGGGGAGCCGTCAGACACGAGATCCCGGGCGGGACCTAGCTCTTCTGATGCTCGTCGATGAAGTTTACCGCGTTGGCGACGGTCCGGATGTTTTCCGCCTCGTCGTCCTTGATCTCGAGGTCGAACTCCTGCTCCAGGGCCATGATGACTTCGACGAGGTCGAGGCTGTCCGCGTCGAGGTCGCCGATGAACTCCGCGTCCATCGTCACCTTCTCGGGATCGACGCTCAGCCGCTCAGCGACGATGCTCTGGACGCGCTCATACACGGTAGCCACCGAACACTCCTCAGCCATGCGACGGGTAGACGCATCAGCTCAACTGCAGATTCTCTCGGGCCGTCCCAGGGCGGGAAACCGGCCCAACCGGGCGAACCGCGCGGCCGGCTCACGACCGCCCGGGAGAAAGGCTCACCCGGACGGGACACGAGACGCTGGCGCGACATGCTCGCGGGATGATACACGAGGCGTCGGAGCCAGACGAGGTATCCACCGGCGGATCACGTTGACGGCTTCTCGGCGGCGAGGATCTGCTCGCTGATCGTCCGTAGCACGCCGTTGACGAAGCCGGAGGTGGAGTCGCCACCGAAGCGCTTGCCCAGATCCACGAGGTCGTTGACGACCCCGGCGTTCGGTTCGGCCCGCACGTACTCCAGCTCGTAGACCCCGAGCCGGAGGACGTTCCGGTCGATGGTCCCGATGCGCTCGATCGGATAGGCGGGCGCGGCCGCGACGATGGTCGCGTCGATCGGCTCGGCGAACCGGATCACGCCGAAGACCAGGTCGCGGACGCCCTGTTCGAGGAGCCGGTGGTCCGCGATCGCCTCCGGGGGCAGGTCCAGCTCCGCCTCGTCGGGCCGCTCGATGGCGTCCGCACCGGTCGCGAGGAAGGGATCCGCGATCACGCGCTCCACCACCTCCTCATACGGGTGTTCGGTCACGTCCAGCTCGAACAGGGCCAGCAGGGCGAGCTGCCGGATCGCATGACGGTTGGTGGTGGGTGTCGACTCCCGGCGCCGACGTTCCTCCCGACGACGGCGCGGAGCGACGGCAGCGGGACCCGGCCCCGCCGGGGCCTCGGGGGCCGCCGTCCGGTCGGCGGGATCGGACTGGGCGAGTTGTCGACGGATGCGCTCGTAGTCCACGGGTTGGTCCCTTCCTGGGGGTCGCCACCAGGCGCGAGGGGGAATCGGCGATGACCGGCCCGGTCTAGGCGGTCGTCGCCGGGATGGGCGTCTCCGACACGAAGTCGTCGTTGCCGATGGGAGAACGCGCCAGGAGTTCCGGGACGAAGCCGGTGTGGACCTCCCCGTCCCGGAAGCGCTGGTCGGCCATCACCGCCTGGTGGAACGGTGTCGAGTGCGAGATGCCGGTGATCACGGTCTCCCGCAATGCTCGCTCCATCCTGGCGATCGCCTCGTCCCGGGTACTGCCGTGGACGATGATCTTGGCCAGCAGGCTGTCGTAGTTCGGCGGGACGGTGTACCCGCTGAAGAGGTGGGAATCGACGCGGACGCCCGGCCCGCCCGGCGCGACGAACAGGTCGATGGTTCCGGTATTCGGCCGGAAGTCCTTCGACGCGTCCTCGGCGGTGATCCGGCACTCGATGGAATGGCCCGACGGTTCCAGCTGACGGGTGTCGATATCGATCTTGTGCCCGGCGGCGATCCGGATCTGCCAGGCGACGAGATCGAGCCCGCTGGTCTCTTCCGTGATCGGGTGTTCGACCTGGATCCTGGTGTTCATCTCCATGAAGTAGAACCGGCCATCGCTGTCGAGGAGGAACTCGAGTGTCCCGGCGCTGGTGTACGACGCCGACTTGGCCCCACGGACCGCCGTCCGGAGCAGGTTCTCCCGGACGCGGCGGCTGAGGTTGGGCGCCGGGGCCTCCTCGACGACCTTCTGGTGACGCCGCTGGAGCGAGCAGTCCCGCTCGCCGACGGCGATCACATTGCCGTGGCTGTCGCCAAGGACCTGGACTTCGACGTGGCGTGGGTGCGACAGGTAGCGCTCGATGTAGCAGGAATTGTCCCCGAAGGCGTTGTCTGCCTCCGACTGGGCCAGCGGCAGGAGCCGGGTCAGCTCGGCATCGTCGTTGGCGACGCGCATCCCGCGACCGCCGCCGCCGGCGACGGCCTTGATGATGACCGGGTAACCGATCTTCCGGGCGGCCTGCCGGGCGGCGCCCAGGTTCTCGACCGGCCCGTCGGTGCCGGGCAGCATCGGTACCCCGGCCGCCCGCATCATGTCGCGGGCGATGGCCTTGTTGCCCATCTTCTCGATCACTTCGGGGCGGGGGCCGATGAAGGTGATCCCGACCTGCTGGCAGATCTCGGCCAGGAAGGCGTTCTCGGCGAGGAAGCCATAGCCGGGATGGAGCGCGTCGCAGCCGGTGATCAGCGCCGCGCTAATCACCGCCGGGATGTTGTTGTAGGACTTCGCGACCGCGTCGGGGCCGATGCAGACCGCCTCGTCGGCCAGGCGGACGGCGAGCGAGTCGCGATCGACGGCGCTGTAGCCGACCACCGCCGGGATCCCGAGATCCCGGCAGGCGCGGAGGATGCGGAGGGCGATCTCACCACGGTTGGCGATCATGATCTTGCGAAAGAGTGGTTCGGGCATTCGGTTCCTCGTTACGGCGGGGACCTTCGGCGGGTCGCTCGATGGCCCCGAGGCGCCGGCTCTCGTACATCCCGCAAGGATAGTCCACCCGGCACTACCGCCGGAGTGACCGCGCAGCCGGGAATCACCGGGCCCAACGACGGGTCGAGCTGGCAATCGACATGCATGGCCCCCGAGCGGGCGACCTCGTCGCTCCCCGTGGCCCTTGCCGAAGCATCAACCAGAGGAACCCTAATGCCGCACTCGACCAGGATCATCGTCAACACCCTGACCCGGACCTTCGCGATCGGCATCGCGGCTGGACTGCGCTCCCAGGTCCCGGGAGCGGCGCTGACCCAGGCACTGCGGGACGGAAACCTGGGCCGGGGCCGGGGCCGGCTGTGGTCGACCCTCCGGCGAGACAGGAGCCGCCAGATCGCGCTCGTCTCGATGGTTGGCGAGATGGTCGGCGACAAGCTGCCAGTCACCCCGAGCCGGACTGAGGCACCGTCGAACATTGGCCGGATCGGCATCGGAGCGGTGTCAGGCGCACTGGTCGCATCAGGCCTGGGCGCCCGTTCCGGGGGGCTGGTCTTCGCCGCGCTCAGCGGGGCGGCCGGCGCGGTCGTCGGGACCTGGGGCGGGTATCACGCCCGCAAGGGGATCGTCGAGTCGTCCGGCCTCCCGGATCTCCCGATCGCGCTGGTCGAGGACATCGCCGCCGTGACGATCGCCCGGCTAGCGGTCGCCCGGGAGCTGTAGTCCGGTCCCATGACCGCGAGCGTCTACGGCATGAACAGTCCACCGTCGATGGTGAGGACGTGGCCGGTGATGAACGACGCGTCGTCCGAGGCGAGGAAGGCGACCCCGGCCGCGACATCCTCGGGCTGGCCGAACCGGGCCAGCGGAGTCTGCGTGAGGATGCCCGCCTTCTGCTCGTCCTTGAGGACATCCGTCAGCCGGCTGTGGATGAAGCCGGGGGCGACCGCATTCACGGTGATGTTCCGCGAACCGACTTCCTTGGCGAGCGACTTGGTCAGGCCGATGAGTCCGGCCTTGGCCGCGGCGTAATTGGCCTGACCCGCGTTGCCGACCTGACCGACGACCGACGTCAGGTTGATGATCCGGCCGGCGCGTTGCCGGAGCATCGGACGGAGAGCCGCCTTGCTGAGAAGGAAGGCTCCCTTCAGGTTCGTATCGACGACGTCATCCCAGTCGCTCTCGGACATCCGCATGACGAGGGTGTCCCGGGTGATCCCGGCGTTGTTCACCAGCACATCGATCCGTCCGAGCTGCGCCAGCGCCGTCTCGATGGTGGCGGCGGCGCCCTCAGCCGTCGAGATGTCCGCGGCCAGGACCTCGATCTTGCCCCCCAGCGTCGCGAGTTCGTCGCGGGCCCTGCCGGCGGACTCGGCGTCGCGCTGATAGGTGATCAGCAGGTCATAGCCGTCGGTCGCGAGGCGGGTGGCGATCGCGAGGCCGATGCCGCGCGTGCCGCCGGTGACGATCGCGGTCCGACGTTCGGTCGTGGACACAGGCTCTTCCTCCAGGCACGGTCCGGGCCGGACCGTGTCGTTTCATCCGGTCGGCGGGCAAGGGTTCGCGGATGGCCGCGATCACCGAGCGGGACCATCCAAGTTATCGTCTCCGGGCCGTCTATCCGGGGATCACGCCGACGCTGACGACCCGCTGCGGCCCGTACCCCAGCGGAGGGCTACGGCCGCCCAGGACAGCCCGGCCCCGAAGCCGACGCAGACGACGTTGTCCCCGTCCCGCAGGCGGTTGCTCTCAGCTGCCTCATAGAGGGCCATCGGGACCGACGCGGCCGAGGTGTTGCCGTAGCGGTCGACGTTGACGATGAACCGGTCGAGGTCCACCTCGAGGCGACGGGCGGCTGCGTCGATGATGCGGACGTTCGCCTGGTGCGGGATGAAGACGTCAATCTCATCCAGGGACAGGCCGGCCTTCTCGACGACCTGCTTCGTGCTGTCGCCGAGGACCCGGACGGCGAACTTGAAGACTTCTCCGCCGTTCATCAGCATGGCGGGGTTGGCCGCCAGCGACGGGCGGTTGCCCAGCGCCGCCGCGATGGCCGGAGCCAGCGCGGGAGCGATCGTCGCGACCGTCGCCTCGGAACCGTTGAGGGCGACGGCCGGGACCGCCGGGTCCGTGGCGTCAGACGACTCCGCCGGGGCAGGCAGTGTCCAGCCGGGCACGTACAGGCTGTCCCACTTGGACCCATCAGCACCGAGGACGGAGGCCAGCAATCCCCGGTCGGCGGTCGTCGCCTCGAGCACCACCGCGCCCGCGCCGTCCCCGAACAGCACACAGGTGCCGCGGTCGGTGAAGTCGATGTAGCGGGTCAGCGTGTCCACGCCAATGACGAGGATCCGCTCGGCCGCGCCGTTCTCAATGAACTGCGAGCCGACCGAGAGGGCGTAGACGAATCCGGAGCAGGCGGCTCCGATGTCGAAGGCGCCACCGGTCCCGCCGAGTTCGGCCTGGATCAGGGACGCCTGGCTGACGAGCAACTGGTCGGAGGTGCAGGTGCTGCAGATGATCAGGTCGATGTCCGTGGCGGCGAGCCCGGCTCGGTCGAGGGCTTCGCGGGCGGCGGCCAGCGACAGGGACGTCGACGAGTCCGCCGGACCGGCGATGCGGCGCTCCCGGATCCCTGTCCGGGACACGATCCACTCGTCGGAGGTGTCGACGAGGTGTTCGAGATCGGCGTTGCTGAGGATGGCGTCGGGTACTGCCATACCCCAGCCGGTGATCGCGGCGTGGCGGTCCGATCTCGTCATGGCCGTTCTCCGGGTGTGGACGAAAAGAGCACAGGCCCGCCCGGGGACCAGAGGTCCGCGCGGGCGGGCCGGCGAGGTGCTAGGCGTTGGGCTCGCTGTGCGAGTGCTCGATCTGCAGGACGGCACGACCACGGTAGAACCCGCAGCTCGGGCAGACGTGGTGCGAGCGCATGTTCTCGCCACAGTGCGGGCAGGTGACGAGCTGCGGCAGCTTCAGGAACTGCTCGCGGCGACGGTTGCCACGCCGGTGGCTGCTGATCCGTTGCTTGGGAAGGGCACCCATCGTTCAAGACTCCTCTGACCCGTATCCGGGTCCTCATATCGACGATCCCGCTTCGACCGGCCAGCCGGTCAGGATCCGTCTCGTTCGTCCAGTAGCGCGGACAGGGCGGCAAATGTGCCGGAGGATGCCGTCGTGTCGTCGGCATCCAACCCGTTGGCGGCGTTCAGGGCGCCGGTGTCCGGACCGGGACACGTCTCCCCACAATCCGGCCGCATCGGCAGCGCCAGCAGGATGTTCTGCCGGATCGCCTCTCGCACGTCGATCTCGTGATTCTCGCTGATCTCGAAGAAGTCATCCTCCTCCGGGTCGAACTGATCACTTGACCGAATCTCGGCACCCGATTTCACGTCGACGCTCTGCCTAAACGGCTCGGCGAATGACGTCTCGACCGCTTCCTCGTAGAGCCGGAGACACCGCACGCATTCCATCTCCGCGGCACCCGCGAGCTGGAACGACGCGAGGATCTGTCCCCGCAGGCGGGTCAGCGTGACCTGACCCGCGAGCCTGGTCGAGACGATGTCGTCCGCCAGCGCCATCCTGCCAAGCCGGATGCCGTAGAGCCGCCGGCTCCCGACCTCTTCCTGCAGGAGCGCCGCGACATTGATGAGCGTCTCGTCGACGAGCACGTCGCTCGCCGCGTCGCCGGGTTCGTGACTGACCATGACGTTCGCTTCGTTCGATCCGTCGACGCGAAGGCTCCTCGATGAGGGCCCGTCGCCTCGGCGCATGGCAATTCGCTCATGCCGTACTGGCATAACCCGCGAATGATAGGAGAATGGCGGCTCCCGGTCAATGCCCTCCCGGTACGCGGGGGCGGGGAACTCTCCGGCGCGTACTACACTTCAACCAGTCACTGTGGGCTTTCGGATGACGGTTTGCCGGTTTCGCGTGGGGAGGTGGGTACGATGGCGAAGATGGCGGTCAAGCGCGCCGCGGACCGGGCCGCGTCGGCGCGGAACGGTGGCGACCGGGTCGTCGCCAACAACCGGCGGGCGACGTATGAGTATTTCATTGAAGAGACGATCGAGGCGGGCATCGTCCTGACCGGCTCGGAGATCAAGGCCATCCGCGAGGGCAAGGTCACGATCAGCGAGGCCTACGTGCGGATCGAGAACGACGAGCTCTGGCTGATCGGGGCCAACGTCAGTCCCTTCGCGAACGGCGGCTACGCCAACCACCGTCCCGACCGCGCCCGGAAGCTCCTGGCGCACAAGCGCCAGATCCAGCGGTTCCGCGAGGAGATCGAGCGCAAGGGTCTGACGATCGTGCCGCTGCGCCTGGTCCTCCGGGACGGCCGGGCCAAACTGGTGATCGGCGTGGCGAAGGGCAAGAAGCTCTACGACAAGCGGGCCAGCGACGCCGAGCGGCAGTCTCGCAAGGATGTCGCGCAGGCGTTGTCCAGCCGCGATTAGGACGGCGCGAGAGGGTCGCGCCTATTGCAACGGGGCGCGAGATCGACCATAATACGGGGACGACATTTGGGGATGTCCCGGTTTCGACAGGGTCGGGCGGGATATACGATGCGTGCAGAGGTGCCCAGGCCTCTTAAAACCGGGCAAAAAAAGTAACTGGCACACAGCCTGTTGCACTCGCTGCCTAACCTAGTTTAGGCGGCGCGTCCCTCTGGACTTCCACCTTCCGGGTCCAGCCAGGGGCGCCACTTAAGGGAGGATGCGGTAGCCTAGTTCGCCGGAGCGCGGCTATCTAAGACAGTCTGGCTTACGGCCACGGTTTCCTGTCAGTGGGAGACCGAGGCCGGACATCGAACACTGACTACGCACGTAGCAGACGTATGGTCACCGGTCCTGGACGGGGGTTCGATTCCCCCCATCTCCACCCAAGTCGTGAACGAGGCCGCCGGGCAACCGGCGGCCTCGTTCGTTTTTCCACGGCCGGGCGCGTGGGGCTATGACTGGTCGCTCGTCACCGCGTCCTGGCTGGCCTGCGGGGTCGGGCTGTTCGGGATGAGGACCTCATCCACGAGGCCGTACTCCTTGGCCTCCCACGAGCTCATGTAGTAGTCGCGCTCGCTGTCCTTCTTCACCTTGTCCAGCGGCTGGTTGCAGTGGACGCTCAGCAGCTCGATGCAGCGACCAGACAGCATGAGTGCCTCGCGGGCGGCGACCTCGATGTCCGGCACGTTGCCCCGGAACCCGCCCGACCCCTGGTGGATCATCATCCGGGCGCTGGGAAGGGCGTAGCGCTTGCCCGGTGCCCCGCCGGCGAGGAGCACGGTCGCCATGCTCGCGCCAAAGCCCATGCAGAAGGTCGAGACGTCCGGCTTGATCATCTGCATGGTGTCGTAGATCGCCAGTCCCGAGTAGATCACACCGCCCGGGGAGTTGATGTAGAGCCGGATGTCCTGCTCGGCGTCCTCATGGGCGAGGAACAGGAGCTGAGCGATGATGAGGTTGGCGATCTGGTCGTCGACCGGCTGGCCGAGGAAGATGATCCGGTCCCGCAGGAGCCGGGAGTAGATGTCGAACGACCGCTCGCCGCGGTTGCTGCTCTCGACCACCATCGGCACGAGGTTCTCGGACGTCGGGATCTGCATCGTGACCTCGCTCTACCGGACCCGTCCGGACGCTCGCAGGGCGCGGATCCCGGGGCCGGACGACGAGTCTAGCAGCCACCAGGTGCCCGCTCGGCGACACAGGTGCCCGGCCTGCCCGGACAGGTAGTGAACCGGGGAGACAGAGGCAGCCGCTCATCTCGACGGTACGCGCTCGGGACGACCTCATCCCATGATCGACCGGGCCGGAGAACCGCCGATCATCCGGACCACCCGTCGTCCTCGGGGTCCCGATTACCCAGTCGGGTAGTGACGGACAGGATCCGGCTATTCCTGGTTGTAGTATGTTGGGCGAAAGACGGACTCCACGGACCAGGACACGGTGAGGGACGGGGGATCTCGCCCTGTGTCGTAGGCAGCAATCGCGTCGCTCGCGGCCGTAAGCTCTCGTCGATCGTCCGTCGCTGTCCGACCTCCCCGGAGAAGCGCGCATGCACGCACCTGCCGAGTCCGTGGCCCGTGTCAATCCGACCGCGATGGGGCGAGGGCTCGCCGTTCTCAGGATTTTCTTCGGGGTCATCTTCCTCGCCAACGGCCTGGCCAAGTTGACCGGCGAGCGGAACTTCGACGTCGGCTGGTACCGCGGCTTCCTGATCGTCCGCGACGAGGCGCGAAATATCCTCGACTTCGAGGCGAATCGGCGGGACGACACCGGTACGCGGGTGCCCTACGTCAAGCAGATCGTGAACGATTTGATCCTGCCCAACTGGGG
>CADCWK010000418.1 GCA_902806375.1 uncultured Thermomicrobiales bacterium | reverse complement strand
CCGACCTTGGTCGGCTTGTCCGGGTTGGGCCGGACGTTGTTGGCGTGGTGGATCATCAGCGTCGACAGCCAGAGGATCCGGCGCTCGATCTCGCGCAGCGTCTCCACGCTGGTCGACATGTCTGGTCCGGGCCGGTCGGACGGGTCCGCCGTGTCGATCTCCGGTCGCGCTGTGGTAGTCATGGTGCTCCGTCCGTGTGGCGGGCGCCGTACGGCTGGCGCCGGGATCCCGTGTGGGCTCGCATCGATGCGGCGGTGAGCGACGGCGCGATAGGCCGTTGAGTCAAAGGGCGGCTGCGGATCGTCGCCGACCGACCGCCTGTTGGATGCAATGGTACGGGATCGGGACCCTTCGGCGGGACGCTGCACAGGTGAGAGTGGTCGCGTAAGGGCTCGGGTCACTGACGCCGTCGACACCGGCAACGCCGAGACCACCGGCCGCATTGCCAGCGGCTGGCATCGAGGTCATTTGTGGCGTCGGGACCTCTACTTCGCTGGTACAGCAGGTGATCGCCAGAGCCGTACTCCCGGGACGTCTGGGCACGCTCGCCTGCCAGGACGTCGCCTCGTACTACGCCCCGATCTCCGTCATGGGACAACGGGGCGGGGACGCGTCATGTGATTCGTGGTCCGTGGTGGGGACAGACCTAATCGCCGACGGCGGCGAGTTCCCGGGTGCCTTCCCGCATGCCGCCGGTCAGCTGGGTCGGAATGGTCGCCTTCAGTGCTTCGGCGACCAGCCGCCCGCGCTGGACGATCCGGTAGAGTTCTTCAGGGTCGATCGTCTGGGCGGCGTCGGACGTCGCCCGCTCGGGGTCGGGCTCTGCTTCGACGAAGATCCCGTCGGCACCAGCCGCGATGCCGGCGATGGCCATCGCGCCGACGAGTGACCGCAGCCCGGTCCCGTGGCTCGGGTCGACGACGACGGGCAGGTGGGTCAGTTCCTTGACCAGCGGCACGGCCGTCAGGTCAAGGGTGAATCGGGTGGCCGGGTCGAAGCTCCGGATGCCGCGCTCGCAGAGGATGACCTGCAGGTTGCCGCCCGAGAGGATGTACTCGGCGCTCATCAGCCACTCGTCGACCCGGGCTGACATGCCCCGCTTGAGCAGGACCGGCTTGCGCAGCTGGCCGACCCGCCGCAGCAGCGGGAAGTTGCTCATGTTCCGCGTGCCGATCTGGATGATGTCGGCATATTCGGCGACGAGGTCGACCTGCTCCGGCTCCATGACCTCGGTGATGACGGGCATCCCGGTCTGCTCACGGGCCTCGGCCAGGTAGCGCAGGCCCTCCTCGCCCAGCCCCTGGAAGCTGTACGGCGACGTCCGTGGCTTGAACGCGCCACCGCGGAGGATGTCGGCGCCGGCCGCCCGGACGGCGTGGGCGGTCCTCAGCAGCGACTCCCGTCCCTCGATCGAGCAGGGGCCGGCCATCACCACGGGCCGGTCACCGCCGATCCGGACGTCGCCGACCGTGACCACCGTCCGGGCCCGGTGTTCCAGCGAGGCGAGGACGTAGGGCTTGTGGGACCGGTGGACGGCCGCGACGCCGGGCCCGTGGAGGAGATCATCTGGCAGCGAGCCATCGACCGTAATGAGCAGGCCACCGCGGCCATCGGGCATCGTCCGGGCCTGTTTGCGCAGCGTGGTCGCGGCAGCGAGCAGGGCGACCGAGGTCGAGACCGGGGCGTCGGCGGCGAGGGAGATGATCATGGCTGGGCTCCTTCTGGGTCGGTCGTCGGTGGTCGGGGCGGTGATGGGTAGGGGAACGTCCGGATTCCGGGGAAACAAAAAACCCGGGGCTGTCAGCCTCGGGTCCGGCGCGTCTGGTCTCGTGGGGTTCCACGTCGGGCTAGTGGTAAGCCACCCCCCGCACTACCAGGCGCGCCTCCATAAAGTAGTAATACCAGTCCCACGCGAAGATGGCCCGTCCGGCTACCGCCGCGGGCTCGAGGCCGATCTCTTCGGATGCGAGGACTGGCTGCGTGTTCATGGGCGTACCGTACGCAGTCGCTCGGGGGTTGTCAAGCCCTCTGCGATGCAGAAACGGAGGGCGTGTGACGGCGGATGGCGGCGAAGGGGGGTAGTTCTGCAAGCACTGGCTTGCTAAACTGGCCAGGAGTCGGCCGGTCGCCATGGCGACCCGGCAACGCAGTGGCCCGTGTCCGGGCCCACCACGAGGGAGTATCACGATGGCCTTTACCCTTCCGCCACTCGCCTATCCCAATGACGCGCTCGAGCCCACCATCGACGCCCAGACGATGGAGATCCATCACGACAAGCACCATGCGACCTACGTCACCAACCTCAACGCGGCGCTCGAGGGGCACGATGACCTCCTCGCGATGGACCCGATCGAGCTGATCCGCAACCTGGACCACGTCCCCGAGGCCAAGCGGACCGCCGTCCGGAACAACGGTGGCGGGCACGTCAACCACACGATCTTCTGGTCGATCCTCGGCCCGAACGGTGGCGGTCAGCCGACCGGGACATTCGCCGAGGCGGTCACCCGTGACTTCGGCTCGTTCGACGCCATGAAGGATGCCGTCGCCAAGGCCGGCGCCGCCCGCTTCGGCAGTGGCTGGGCGTGGGTCGTCCTCAACGCCGCCGGCAACCTGGAGGTCATGAGCACGCCAAACCAGGACAGCCCATACATGGACGGCCTGACGCCGATCCTGGGTGTCGATGTGTGGGAGCACGCCTACTACCTGAAGTACCAGAACCGCCGGCCGGAGTACCTCGGTGCCTGGTGGAACGCCGTCGACTGGTCCGCCGTCGAGGCGCGCTACACCACCGCGAGGGGCTAACCGGAGCGATCGGTCCCGGTCTGATCCGTCCATGGCGATGCACCGCCCACCCCAAAGTCAGGGTGGGCGGTGCCTGGTTTTCCGGGCCGGGAGGGGCTCGGATGGGACGACATGCTGCTATCGTGAGCGCATTCGCGGGCCGGCGCAACCGTTCGCACGCCGCGTGCGTATAGCAGGTAACCCGATCGTCCTGACCGGTCGGTCTTCCCCGTACCGTGGAACGGAGTTCCCATGGAGCGCAGCTTCTCGACCGTGCTGTCGTCCTGGCTCAACCAGCTCTTCGACCGCCTGCTCAACCGTCCGACCCCGGTCCCGGCCCGGGTGATCGTGAGACCCGGAGACGCCCGGACCCTTCGGCGACGGTAGGGACGACCTCGTCGGTATCAGCCTCGCCGTCCGGAGAGCAGGAGCGTCCCTGCGCTCGAGAGTCGTCTCGCGCCCATGGGTCCAAGGCCCGCAGTGAAAAACAGGAGTGGGCGGCCGAATTAGATCGGCCGCCCACTCCTGTTCTCATCGATGGTAGCCCGTAGGGGATTCGAACCCCTGATCTCCGCCTTGAGAGGGCGGTGTCCTGGGCCGCTAGACGAACGGGCCATCGTATGCCGCGCTGAAGGATAGTCGCACTGCTCCGTCCCGTCAAGCCGACCCGCCAGCCCCGGGCGTTGCGCGCGAGACGCCACCCACCGGTCCCGACGTCAGTCCTGGCGGGCGCGCGCTGGTGTCAGGCACCGCTCGACGAGGGCGATCAGGGTGTCGAGGTCGAACGGCTTGGCCAGGAAAACGATGTCGCTGGCATCGACCTGATTGACGGCCGAGGTCAGGATCACCGGCAGGGAGCCATGGCGCGGCGACGTGCGGACGAGACGAAGCAGCTCGAGCCCATTGACCCGGGGCATCATGATGTCGCTGAGCAGCAGGTCGACGGGGCGGGCCTGGAGGAGACTCCACGCCTGTGCCCCGTCGTAGGCCCGCACGATCTCCCAGTCCTCCTCCTCGAGGACCATGGCGATTAGTTCCACGATCGCGGGTTCGTCATCGACGACCATCACCCGGCGACGCCTGTCCCGATTCTCGATCTCGACCGCCATCGCGTTCATTCCGATCGTGAGCCGGACCGATGCGGAGTACCACGCGGCTCCGGGTTCGGCCGTACGACCATCGCCTGGGCGGTTGGGTCAGCGGCCGGATTCACTGCGAATCGGATCATCGACTCCGGACTGACCGGCCCGGAACCACCGACCATACAAAAGTACGGGGTCCCCTGACCAGAAAGTCCGGGTCAGTCTACCGTACTGTGGCCCGGGATGCGGGGCGTCAACCCGGTGTCCCCCATGGTAGAGAGACCGTTATGGGGCCAGTCGACCGATCTGCCACCCGTCGCTGGTCCGCTCGTAGGTGACGCGGTCATGCCGGCGGCTGCGACGACCCTGCCAGAACTCGAACCGCCGCGGGACGACGAGATAGCCGCCCCAGTCGTCTGGCAGCGGCACCTCGCCCTCCGCGAATTCTGCATCCACGGTGGCGAAGATCTGTTCCAGTTCGGCGCGGTCCCGCATCGGTCGGCTCTGGCGGGACGCGAGGGCGCTGATCTGACTCTTGTGCGGGCGGGTCCGGAAGTACTCCGCCGAGGTCGCTCGATCCAGCTTCCGGGTCGTGCCCTCGATCCGGACCTGGCGCTCGAGCTCGCCCCAGTAGAACAACGCCGCGATCCGGTCGTTGGCGGCCAGGTCCTGCCCCTTCTGGCTGCCGTAGTTGGTATAGAACCGGAACCCGTCGCTGCCGTACCCCTTGAGCAGGACCGTCCGGGAGGACGGCCACCCATCCGGCGAGACCGTCGAGACAATCATGGCGTTCGGCTCGACAATCTGACTCGCGCTGGCCTCGTCGAACCAGACCCGGAACTGCTCGACCGGGTCGCTGGCAACGCTCGCCTCATCCAGTTCGCCGAGCTTGTAGTCCTGCCGCAGGTCGGCCAGCGAGATGGACTCGCTCATCGTGGGACTCCTTCCACCGATGCCGGGATGGCGGGCCCGGCCGTCACGACGACCAGCCGGTCCGGGTCGAGGTGCGTCGCCGCCGCGCGCCGCAGGTCGTCGACGGTCAGGGCGTTGATCACTGCCGGGTAACGGTCCAGATAGTCCAGCCCGAGTCCGTAGTACTCGATGCTGAGCAGGGTGGACGCGACGCCCGCGCTGCGCTCGAGGGCGACCGGGAGGACACCGGTCAGGTAGCTCTGGGCGTCGGCGAGTTCCTCGGCCGAGACATCCTCACGCTGGAGGCGGCGGATCTCGTCGGTGATCGCGGCGATCGCCTGGTCGGCATCGGTCGGGGACACGCCGGCCCGGGCGACGAAGAGACTGGATTCCCTGCCGGTCGCGATCGACGACGAGACCCCGTAGGAGAGGCCGCGGCGGTCCCGCACCTCGGCCCCGAGCCGGCCGCTCAACCCCAGCTGGCCGAGAATGACGGTCGCCGTATCGAGCGCGTAGTAGTCCGGGTGGCCACGGTCCAGCGTCGGGACGACCATCACCAGATCGGTCTGGCTCTTGCCCGGCACCGGGCGATCGTCCCGCACCGTCACGGGCGGGGCGACCGCCGCGACGGGCAGGTCGGGTGCCGCGACCTCCGGCGCCCAGCCGCCGAACCGCTCCGTGAGCAGGTCCGCCACCGCACCGAGAGACTCGACGCCACCGACGACCGCGACCGACATCGTCCCGGCGCCGTAGTGCCTGGCGTGGAACGTGACGAGGTCGCCGCGGCTGATCCGACTAAGGGAGTCCGCATCGCCGATCTGGCGCCGGGCGTAGGGGTGTCCCTCGGGGTAGAGCCGCCGGCGCATCGCGAGGTCGGCGACGGCCGCGGTACTCTGCTCGCTCTCCCGGACGGCGGCCAGCAACTCCTGGCGGACCAGTTCGATCTCGTCCTCGGGGAAGTCCGGCCGGCGGAGGACGTCGGCGGCGAGGTCGAGCAGCGTCGCGACGTCCTCACGGAGGCAGCGGATGCCCAGGTCCACGAAGAGCCGACCGGCATCGACGCCGAGGCTCGCTCCGAGCCCGTCGGTCAGTTCATTGAAGGCGGAGAACGTCCGCCCTGCCTGCCCACGGCTCAGCATGCGAGCGGTGAACGTCGCGAGCCCCGGCAGGTCGTCCGGGTCCGCCAGGGCGCCGGCAGCGATCCGCATCTGAGCGACGACGACCGGGTCGGCCGGACGGACCTGCCCGACGAGGACGATCCCATCGTCGAGGACCATCCGCTCGAACGGTCGCCGGCCGGACGCGGGCTGGTCGCTCTCCAGAGTCGCCCGGCGGGCGGCCGATGTCCCTGGAGCCTCAGGGACTGGCGACTCCGGCTCACCGTCGGTCCAGGCGGCTGCCCGGGACCCTGCCGCGACCAGTGCCGCCCGGGTCGGAGGGTTATCGTTCCCGGCGCTACCTGCGCCGGATTCCGAGGGATGGAGCCAGCCGACCGTGCGCTGATTGGCGACGAGATACGTCTGGGCCACCCGCTGGACATCGGCGGGGGTGACGGCCCGCAGTTCGTCGATCAGCGTGTCCGCCCGGCGATGGTCACCGAGCATGGCCATCTGGCCCAGCCAGAACGACTGGCTGGAGACGCCCGAGGCCGAGTAGACGAACTGGGCCGTCAGTTGCTTCTGGGTCCGGGCGAACTCGTCCTCCGGCACGAGGTCGTGCGTCAGTCTCGCGATCTCCGCATCGAGGATCGACTCGACCCGGGCCGTGTCGCCGCCGGGCAGCCCGGTCACCCCGAACATCAGGAGGCCGGGGTCGAGCGAGAGGCCCGAATCGGAACCTGCCGACCGGGCCAGGCCGCTGGCGACCAGCGCCCGGTAGAGACGGCTGGACCGGCCCATAGCGCCACCCCCGCCGAAGCCCATCCCCTTGGCGCCCGACAGCACCGCATCGAGCACCATCAGCGCGGCGGTATCCGGGTGGGTCGCGTCCGGGACGTGGTAGGCCATGTACAGGTAGTCGGTTGGCGATGGCCGGCGGAGCGTCACCCGGCGCTCGGCGAGTTGCGCCGGTTCGCGGGCCAGCACCGGTGGTGGGACCGGTCCGGCGGCGATCGAGCCGAAGGCGTCCTCGATCCGGCCGAGCAGGTCATGGGCATCGAAGTCACCGACCGCGGTGATGACCGCGTTGTTCGGGACGTAATGGCGCCGGTAGTGGCCGTAGAGGTCGTCGCGGGAGATCGCTCGCAGGTCGTTCTCGTAGCCCAGCACCATGTGCCGGTACGGGTGGGCCCGGTAGGCGGCGCCGTAGAGTTCCTCGATCAGCAGATACGCCGGGCGGTTCTCGGACCCCTGCCGCTCATTGAGGATCACCGTCCGCTCCGACTCGGTTTCGGCCGGGTCGAACAGCGAATTGGTCATCCGGTCCGGCTCGATCCGGAGCGAGATGTCGAGCTGGTCGGCCGGGACGGTCTCGAAGTAGACCGTCCAGTCGTGCGAGGTGAAGGCGTTGAGGACGCCACCGACCCGCGAGACGTCCCGGAAGACCTGACCCTTCGCGAGCGACGGCGTCCCCTTGAACTGCATGTGCTCGACCCAGTGGGACAGGCCGGTCCGGCCGGGCAATTCGTTCCGGCTTCCCACCCGGTACCAGGTCCAGAAGGACGCGACGGGCGCGTCGTGGTCCTCCCGCAGGATGACCTCGAGACCATTGGGGAGCGTAGCCGTCAGGGTCAGGTGCTCGTCCAGCGATGGGTCGGATCTGGCGGCCGGGGACGGCGGCGCGGAGCCGGTCGCCGGGGAGAGGTTGGAGCTCATGTGTGGATGTTCCCTGGTAAGGACGGGGTCGACCCGTCTCGACGGATCTCATGGCGCGGCGTGAGCAAACGGTACGCCAGTGCCGGGCTGATCATGGCAGGCTCGCCGGATCAGGGAAGCGGCTCGGCGACGAGCGACGGCGAGCGCTGACCCCCGGTGCCGGCGGAGATCCGGTCGAGCAACTCGTTGAGTACCACGACGATCACCGCGCTGATGGCGATCAGCCACGGGATCGAGGTGGCGCCCAATGCCCCCTCGAGGACGCCGGCGACGGTCGGCAGGGCCGCGCCGCCCGCGACGGCCGCGCCGATGGACACACCGACCGTGTGCGTCACCAGCGGGCCGGGCAGGCGCCGGGACGTCAGCGTGATGAGCGTGGGGAAGACGACCGCCAGCCCGAGCCCGAGGATCAGCAGCCCGGCGACCGCGACCGGGTAGACCGGGACCAGGAACAGCACAGCCGCGGCGACCGTGACGAGCAGCGAGAGGCGGACCATCCGGGCGGCCCCGACCCGGTCGACCAGTGGGCCGAACAGCAGCCGACCGGCGGCGAGCGCGCCCCAGTACAGGCCGACCCAGAGTCCGGCCATCCCCTGTGACGCCTCGAACCGCTCCCGGAGCACGGTGAACGCCCACTGCCCGGTCATGATCTCGACCCCGGTGTAGACGAAGAAGACCGCGATCTGGAGCGCGGCCGACCGGTGCCGGAGGGCGGTTCCGAGACTGACGGAAGCCTCATGGCGCTCCGCGGCGGCGCCGGACGGGTCGTCCCAGAGACGCCGCGTCACGAGAAACAGGAGCGCCATCACGAGGATGAACGCGCCGACGAGGACATAGCCGAGTTGCCAGTCGGCGCCGCTCGTCAGGACGCCAGTCATGACCAGGGGACCGAGCATCGCCCCGATGCCGAAGAACCCGTGGAGCCAGTTCATGCTCGTCGCGGAGAATCGCTCGGAGGCGTAGGCGTTGAGGCCCGTGTCGATCGCCCCGGAGCCGACCCCGATCCCGAAGGCGAGCACGCTGAACCAGGGGAAGAACGGCACGGCGCTGTAGCCGAACAGGCCGACCGCGACCAGGGCGGTGCTGATGGAGAGCAGCCAGCCCAGCGGGACATAACGGAGGATCGTCCCGGCGAAGGTGCTGGAGAGGAAGTAGCCGATCGCGGAGGAGAACAGGATGTAGCCGATCCCCGCCGAGGGCAGCCCGAACTCCAGCCGGATGTCCGGGAAGGCGACGCCGAGGATGGCGTCCGGCGCGCCGAGGCTGACGAAGGCGACGTAGGCGATGACCGTGATCGCCCATGGGGTTGCCCGGCGCATGCAGCGTGCTCCTGGCCGCCGGTCGTCCGGGCGGCACACGGGGGCGCCCGGTCGGGGAGACCGGGCGCCTGGGACGGGATGGAGGCGGACGTGGCGAGAGGCGCGACCTAGAAGAACGTGTTGCCCTCGACGATCCGGCGGATGTCATTGAAGGCGACGACGAACATCACCCCTAGCAGGATGACCAGGCCGGCGAAGTGGACGATGCCTTCCTTCTCCGGGGCGATCTTGCGTCCCCCGCGGACCATCTCGATGATGACGAACAGCAGCCGGCCGCCGTCGAGCGCCGGGAAGGGCAGGAGATTCAGGACGGCCAGGTTGAGCGACAGGAGAGTCATCAGCCGGACGATCGCCACCCAGGGCGCCTCTCCGGTCTGGTCCAGCAGCTCACCCGTCAACTGGCCCATGCCGACGGGTCCAGCCAGCCCGCTCAGCGGCTGCTCGCCGGTGACGAGTTGCCGGATCCCGTCGACCATCGCCGTCGTCTGGTCCCAGGCGTCGGCGAGGCCGGTCGGGAGGACCTCGCCGGCCGGGACGTCGGCGTAGATCACGGCGAGTTCGGCCGAGGTACCGATCAGCTCGTCCACGCGGGGCTGGGACGCGGCCAGGCCGAGTGCTTCGAGGTAGTCGGCGTCGTCGGCGAAGGCGGGCACAGGCACCGACAGCGCCAGCTGTGTCCCGGCGACGGGCGAGCCGGGCGTGGACGCCAGCAGCGGCCGCTCGATCAGGACGCTCGCCGTCGTGCCCCGGGCCGCGGTCAGGGCCGACCCGAACGACGCGGCGTCGCGCAGGGGGACGCCGTTGAACGACAGGATGGCGTCGCCCGGCAGCACCCCCGCGACCGAGGCCGGTGCCCCCACCGTGACCTGCGTCACGTCAATCCCGGCGAACGGGACGGCCAGCGGCAGATCGATCCGCTCGCCGCCGCGCTCGACGGTCAGCGTGACCGTCTCCCCCTGGGCGGCGAGCAGCGTCCGGTTGAAGATGACCGAGTCCGTCATCTCGACACCGTCGATGGCCAAGATCCGGTCGCCGACCTGGATGCCGGCCGTCTCGGCCGCCCCGCCCGGCACGAGGGTCTCGATCTCGATGCTCGCGCTCGTGATCGGCAACAGGCCCAGCCCGGTCGCGCCCTGGCCAGCCGGCGGGTTCTCCCTCGGGGTCACCGAGACGGTGAGTTCCTCGCCACCACGCTGGAGGGTCAGGTCGAGCGGCTGGCCACGGTTGTCGTTGGTGATCGCGATCAGCTGGCCGCTGTCCTCGATCTCCTCGCCGTTGGCCCGGACGATCCGGTCGTCGGCCAGGATGCCGGCCCCGGCCGCCGGGGCACCCGGCACGACGGAGCCGACGTAGACGCGCTCCTGCGTGACACCGAGGAAGCCGACCAGTGCGATGATCAGGGCCAGGGCCAGGACCACGTTCATGAACGAGCCGGCGATCAGGAAGAACCCGCGCTGGAGGGGCGGCTTGGAGTTCATTGAATCGGCGCTCATGTCGCCGGCATCCTCGCCCTTGACCCGGACGAACCCGCCGAACGGGATCCAGTTCAGCGACCAGATGACGCCGTTGCGCTCCCAGCCCTTGGCCCGGGGCGGGATGCCGATGCCGAACTCCTCGACCTTGACGCCGACCGAGCGGGCGGCCCAGTAGTGGCCGAGCTCGTGGGCGATGATCAGGATCGCGAGCACGGGGATGATGAGCAAACCGTCCAAGATGGGTCCTTTGGCGTGAGATGACCGACCGGTGGCCTCGTCGGGCCGCCCGGCGCGGGCGCCGGGGCCAGCGAGACCGGCCTCCGGGTCTTCGGGATGGGTGAGGACGACGACTGCCGGTCAATGGTAGGGGCCACCAGCGACGGACGCAACGCCGCTCGGTCCTCGCCGGCTGGGCGCCGGGCTGGACTTCGCTTCGCCGTGTCGGGAGATGGACCGGTATCCCCCTGCACCGGCGGCCGCATGGCACCCCCATGCGAGAATCGGGACCACGAGCGTCGCCGACGGACCACGAGACCCGGGAGCATCCATGCCTGAGGACCAGCCACGGCTCCACACCGGCATGCCCATCCCACCTCGGCTGATCGCCAGCGTCTCCGGGTGGGACCAGCGAGACCTCACACCCGGCTGGATCGCCTCGCTGCCAGCGACCATCGCCGACCTCTGCGCCCACTGGGAGATCACCCTCGATCCGGTCATCCCCGACACCTTCATCACCCTCGTCCTGCCTGGCCATTCGGCCCGGCTCGGTCCGGTCGTGATCAAGTCCTCGCCCCTGGCCGACGAGTTCCGCGCCGAGGCAACGGCCCTCCGGCTCGCGGCTGGTGAGAACGTCGCCCGGGTCCACGACCTCGACCTGGGCCGCAGCGTCATGGTCATCGAGCGCGTCGTGCCGGGCACCCAACTCCGGGAGGTCGCGATGTCCGACGACGACGCCACTCGTCTCGCGGCGATGACGGTAGCGACGATGTGGCGCCCGGTCCCGGACCCGGCGGGGCTGTACCCGCTGCGGCGCTGGATGCGGGCGTTGCTCGACTGGCCCCCTCGCCCCGGGTTCGCCGCGACCGACCTGATCAGCGAGGCGCAGGTCCTCGCGGAGGCGCTGCTCGCCCGGTCGACCCGGACCTGCCTGCTGCACGGCGACTTCCAGCACCACAACCTGCTGCTGCGGGGGTCTGGCGACTGGGCGATCATCGATCCCAAGGGGCTCTATGGCGACCCGGGGTTCGAGGTCGCGGCCTGGATGTACAACCCGCCCGGCGTCGTCGACCGCGATGATTACCCGGAGCTGGTCGAGCGGCGAGTCGCGATCTGCTCGGAGGTCTGGGGAATCGCGCGACAGGACCTGATCGCGTGGGCCTTCGTCGGCGCCGTCCTCTCCGTCTGCTGGGCCGCCGACGATGTCACCCCCGCGGGGCTGCTCGGCTACTTCGAGCGAGGGGCGCGGCAACTCCGGAGGTGTCTCGCCTGACGGGAAAGACCCGCACCGGGTCAGACCGACCTGCCGCCCGGACGTGAGCGGCTCGTGGCGGCGGCTGCGGCGGTGGCCCGGGCGCCGGCCGCGCCTCGACGGCCCGCAGTGGCCAGGGTCCCGCCGTGAGGGGAGGGTGGACCGGTCAGCATTATGTTAGTATCGCGTCCCGAACTGTGAACGCCCCCGCCCGCCGGACCAGCCTCCCGCCAGAACGTCAGGGCCCGCTCCCGGACGTCCCGTGGCTGCGGCGCCACGTCCGCGTGGGGCGTCCGATCGTCGATGTGTCGCGATGATGAGCTGGAGATGACCGGTCATGATTGTAGGGGTCGCACGGGAGATCAAGGACCGCGAGTCACGGGTCGCAGCCACGCCGGGCGGAGTGGGGGAGTACGTCGCCCACGGGCACGAGGTACTGGTCGAGACCGGGGCCGGCGCGGGGAGCGGTTTCCGTGACGAGGAGTACGTCGCCGCGGGCGCGACGCTGGTCGACGACCACGCCGGGATCTTCGCCCGCTCGGATCTCCTGCTCAAGGTCAAGGAGCCGGTCGCGAGCGAGTACGACCTGCTCCGGCCGGGCCAGATCCTCTTCACCTACCTGCACCTCGCCGCCGACCCGGCGCTGACCGACGCCCTCCAGACGCAGCGGGTCCGTGCCGTCGCGTACGAGACCGTCCAGACGGGCAGCGGCGGGGCGATGGCGCTGCCCCTGCTCACGCCGATGAGCGAAGTGGCCGGGCGGATGGCCATCCAGATCGGGGCGCACTACCTCGAGCGGCCCAACGGGGGCAGCGGGTTGCTGCTCGGCGGCGTGCCGGGCGTCGCCCCGGCCCGCGTCGTCATCGTCGGTGGGGGCGTCGTCGGGACCAACGCCGCGGCGATCGCGCTCGGGATGGGCGCGGCGGTCACCATCCTCGACCGTAACGTCGATCGCCTCCGCCAGCTCGAGCACATGCTGACCGGCCGGCTGACGCTGCTGGCATCGAACGCCTCCATCATCGCCGATGCCGTCCGTGACGCTGATCTGCTCATCGGCGCGGTCCTCGTCGCCGGGTCCAAGGCGCCGCGGCTGGTGACCGAGGCGATGGTGCGGACGATGCGGCCCGGCTCGGTCATCGTTGACGTTGCCATCGATCAGGGCGGCTGTATCGAGACGGCCCATCCGACCTCGCACAGCGCGCCGACGTACGAGGTCGGGGGTGTCCTGCACTACTGCGTCACGAATATCCCAGGTGCCGTCCCACGGACCAGCACCCTCGCCCTCAGCAACGTGACGCTGCCATACGGCCTCGCTCTGGCCGACCATGGCATCGCCGCGGCGGTCACCCGCGACCCGGCGCTGGCCCACGGGGTCAACGTCTTCGACGGCCAGATAACCCACCCGGCCGTGGCCAGCGCCTTCGATCTCCCGTTCGCCCCGCTGGAGACCGTCCTGTCGGCCTGACCTGTCCCACGGACCGGGCGACCAGCTACCCGCCCGGCGGCCCCCGAGCACGGTACTCCTAGAGGATTCGCCCCATGCAACAGCGCGTAGACCGGTTTCTCGAGACCCTGATCGCCGAGCGGGGCTGCTCGGCCAATACCGTCTCGGCCTACCGGAACGACCTGACCCAGTTCGCCGGGTATCTCGCCGCGCCGCCCGCCGAGGATCACTGCGACCCGTGCCAGACCTGGGAGGAGGCCAGCGAGGAGCACTTCATGACCTACCTGCTCCACCTCCGGGGGCGGTCCTACGCCGCGTCGACCGTCGCCCGCAAGACCGCCGCGATCAAGTCGTTCTCCGCGTTCCTGGTCACCGAGGGTGTCCACGTGTCCGACCGCTCGCTGCGTATGGCCGCCCCGCGGGTCGACCGCTACGTCCCGAAGGCGATCTCCCCGGAGGACGTCGAGCGTCTCGTCGCCCGCCCGCGCGAGGCCGTCGCGGCGGCCGACCCCGGTCAGGCTCGCCCGGAACTCGTGCGGGACTGGGCGATGCTGGAGGCCCTCTACGCGACCGGGATGCGCGTCTCGGAACTGGTCGCCCTGGACACCCATCACTTCGATCCGATCGCGAACCGTCTGACCTGCATCAGCCGGACCGACCGCCATCGCGCGCTGCCGCTGCCGGAGGCGGTCGCCGAACCCATCCGCCAGTACCTCGACGAGGCACGGCCCCGGCTCGTCTCCGGCGAGCAGGACGCCCTGTTCCTGAACCACCGGGGCCAGCGGCTCACCCGGCAGGGATTCTGGCTGATCCTCAAGACGTACGCCGAGCAGGCGGGCGTCGAGAACGTCACCCCGCACACCCTGCGGCACTCGTTCGCCACCCACGCGCTGACGCGTGGGGTCACCCTCCGCGACGTCCAGGAGCGCCTCGGCCACGTCAGCATCTCGACCACCCAGGTCTACCAGCAGCTGGCCCACGACCCGGCGCGGGTCGAGGCGATCATCAACGGCGCGTCGGAGAAGGTCTACGCGGAGCTCCGGGACGAGGGTCTCGATGAGCTCCTGGATGGCGACGGTACGGGGCTCGAGCCAGCCCGCGAGCTGGTCTCGAGCGACGCCACCAGCCACCGCTAGACACGCTCCCTCCCGAAAGGACCGCCACCAATGACGACTGAGGCCGAAGCACGCCCCCGCGCCGCGACGATGGACAAGATCACCGCCCTCGCCAAGCGGCGCGGCTTCGTCTTCCCCGGCTCGGACATCTACGGCGGCCTGGCCAACACCTGGGACTACGGACCGCTCGGGATCGAACTCAAGAACAACGTCAAGCAGCTGTGGTGGCGGACGTTCATCCAGCGGCGCCGCGACATGGTCGGACTCGACGGCGCGATCCTGATGAACCCGAAGGTGTGGGAAGCGTCCGGTCACGTCGGCAACTTCAACGACCCGCTGGTCGACTGCCGCACCTGCCGCTCCCGCTTCCGGGCCGACCACCTGATCGAGGACCGGCTCGGCCAGCACGTCGATGGCAAGACCCCCGAGGAGTTGACGGCGATCCTCGCCGCGGCCAACCTGGCCTGCCCGGTCTGTGGCAACCGGACGCTGACCGAGGCGCGGCAGTTCAACATGATGTTCAGCACGACGATCGGGCCGGTCGAGGAGACCGGGACGAAGGTCTACC
>CADCWK010000417.1 GCA_902806375.1 uncultured Thermomicrobiales bacterium | reverse complement strand
TCTGCTCCGCGAGTCGATCGCCGACAGCTTCGTCATGGACCCAGGTCTGCTGGCCGGACCGAGAGAGGAACTCGGGCGGACACTGGCCCGCTACGTGGTGATGAAAGACCCGGCCAGCACCGACTTCGACCCCGTCCTGATTCTCCTCCGGGCCGCCGGCAACGAGCGCACGGCTGCCCTGCTGCGGGAGAGCTTCGACCAGCAACTCGTCGAACCACTGGCCGCCTGGCTCGGCGGCGAACGGGCGCTGAGCCGGGCCGGGCTGATCGTGGCCGAACTCTTCGGGGTGGTCTTCAGCCGGTTCATCCTAGGGAGCCAGCCGATGGTCGCCGCCGATCCCGAGACCCTGATTGACCTCGTCGGGGCGACGCTCCAGGCGCTGATCGACGACCCGGCGGAGGACACGGGATCGACGGGCTCGTCACGCTGGCGGACGTGACGAGCCGCCACGGTTGAACACCGTGGCGGCTCGTCATCCGGGACGGGTTGCGGGGTCCGCGGTTACTGGTACTCGTTCAGCAGGAAGAAGCCGTCGACGGCCATCATCGCCACCGTGGCGAACATCACCGAGAGGGCGATGAACAGGCAGCCCCCGAAGACCAGCGTGATCCGGCGGTCGTCGTACCGCAGGTGCGTGAACCACCCGATCTGGGCGACGAACTTGACCAGCAGCAGGGCGGCGAGCAGCCCGACCCGCAGCACGAGCGAGTCGGTCAGGTAGAAGATGATGACCTCGATGACCGTCAGGCCGGCCAGCATCCCCAGCATCGTGAAGTAGACACGGTCGCCGGGATGGTTGGCGGCGGCATCTTCGGCCTGGGAATCGACGTGCGTTGCCGACATGGCGGATCTCCCTCCTCTTGCTCGGTCCGCCGCTAGAAGAACGGCAGCGACTGGACGAGGCGCATCGCGCCCTCGGTGTGCTCCTCGGCCGACTCCGCCCCGTCACGGTACGGCAGCAGGTAGACGAGCGTGAACAGCACGATCCAGACGATGTCGATGAAGTGCCAGTACAGGCCGGCGACCTCGACGTTGGTGTGGTCCTTCTTCGAGATGCCGCCCCGGAACGACACGATCGACAGCATCGTCAGCCAGATCACGCCGACGAAGACGTGCATCCCGTGGACACCGGTCAGCGTGAAGAAGGACGCGCCGAAGATGTTCTGCTGGATGCTGAGCCCCTCGTGGAAGAACTCCGTGTACTCGAAGTACTGCCCGGCGAGGAAGATGGCGCCCAGCATTGCGGTCGCCAGCGTCCAGACCCGGAAGGCCTTGATGTTGCCCCGGCCGACCGACGCCACCGCCAGCACCATCGTGAACGAACTGAAGAGGAGCACTCCGGCCGAGACGGCCGTGTAGAGCTGGTCGAGGACCTGGTTCGGGAACGGACCTGACGAGACGGCCAAGCCGGAGCCCTCGATCCCCTGAAGGTTCACCGAGAGGTCCTGGGCGCGGTTGCGGTAGATCATAAAGGTGGCGATCAGCGAGCCGAAGAGCACGCACTCGCTGCCCAGGAACCACCACATCAGCAGCTTCTTGCTGTCGATCCCGGTGCTGGTCGGCGGGTGACTGGAGCCGCCATGGCCCGAATCGCCATGGGTCGTCCCACCGCCCGCCCGCTGTACCTCGAGTGCCGTCGTTGCCACGGTCATTGCTCCCGATGATCGACCGGCGACGCGTGATCGCCGCCGGTCCCTGTCCTAGGCGTGAGACGAGGTGCCGAGGGGTACGGACTCGTCGTGGTCCGGCTCCGGGTCGGAGGCGGGTTCGAGCGACCACCCCGCGATCCCGACCAGCATGACGACCAGACCGAACAGCGACAGGACCGGCAGGCTGAGTCGCTCGATCTCCAGCCGTGGGTAGCTGTAGATCATCCCGAAGGCGACCAGGAACAGCCCGATGGCGACGACCAAGGGGTAGAACGAGGGGTTCGGCATGTGGATATGCTCGTCCTCCTCGATGTTCCCCAGCGACTGGGAATCGCCCGACTGGGCGTTCTGCCGGCGGGTCGCGGCCTGGTCCTCGGGGTTCTCATCTTCGGTATCGACGCTCCCGATCTTCATGCCGCCGATCCGGACCTCCAGATCCGCCTCTTCCTCGTGATCCTGGCCCGTGCCGTACTTGTCGGCCCAGAACTGGTCGCGGTTGGTGATGGTCGGGATGACCTTGTAGTTGTAGACCGGTGGCGGCGACGGAGTGGTCCACTCCAGGGTCGCGGCGTCCCACGGGTCTTCCGGAGCTCGCTCCTTGGAGCGCAGCGTCTTCGCGATGTTGTAGACCAGCAGGACGAAGCTGGCGGCCAGGGCAAACGAGCCAATCGAGACGACGACGTTCCAGAACCACCAGCCCGAGCCATCACCGTACGAGGCGTAGCGGCGCGGCATGCCTTCGAGCCCGAGGAAGTGCATCGGGAAGAATGCGGCGTTGAAGGACAGGAACGTCCACCAGAAGTGGATCTTGCCGAGCCGCTCGTCCAGCATCTTGCCGGTGATCTTCGGGAACCAGAAGTAGACCGCGGCGATCAGGGCGAAGATGGAGCCGCCGAACAGCACGTAGTGGAAGTGGGCCACCACGAAGTAGCTGTCGTTCTGCTGGGTGTCGACCGGCGCCGACGAGTGCATCACGCCGGAGATGCCGCCGATCGTGAACTGGCTGACTAGGCCGACGGCGAAGAGCATCGGCGTACTGAACCTGATCTGCCCACCCCACATCGTGCCGACCCAGTTGAAGATCTTCACGCCAGTGGGTATCGCGATCAGCATCGTGGTCGCGGCGAAGATCGCGGTCGGGGTCGGGCCCAGACCGGTCGTGAACATGTGGTGGACCCAGACGCCGAAGCCAAGGAAGGCGATGGCGGCGAGCGCGTAGACCATGACCGCATAGCCGAACAGCGGTTTCCGGCTGAAGACCGGGATGATCTCCGAGACGATGCCGAAGGCGGGTAGGATCAGGATGTAGACCTCCGGGTGCCCGAAGATCCAGAACAAGTGTTGCCACAGCAGCGGGTCGCCGCCCGTCAGGGTCAGTTCCCCGTTGACGTACTGGGACGGGATGTAGAAGTGGGTCCCTAGGAAGCGGTCGAGCTGGAGCAGGACCAGGGCGACCGTGATCGCCGGGAAGGCGAGGACCATCAGGATCGAGGTGATCAGCGTCGCCCAGGTGAAGATCGGCATCCGCATGAGGGTCATGCCGGGAGCGCGCAGGTTGAAGATCGTCACGATCATGTTGAAGGAGGCGGCCAGGGACGAGATACCGAGCACCTGCAGGCCGAGGGCCCAGAACTCGATGTTCCGACCGGTATTGAAGGTGTCGGTCTGCCCGACGAGTACCTCTGTCAACGGGGCATAGCCATACCAGCCCGCGTTCGGCGCCGCCCCAGCGAGAAAGCTCAGGTTTAGGATCAGCGCGCCCGCCAGCAGGAGCCAGAAGCTCAGCGCGTTCAGGCGCGGAAACGCCACGTCCCGGGCGCCGATCTGTAACGGCACCAGGTAGTTGAACCAGGCCGTGGACGCCGGCATCACGGCGAGGAAGATCATCGTCGTGCCGTGCATGGTGAACACGGAGTTGTACGTGTCGAGGCTGAGCAGGTCGTTCTCGGGCCGGGCCAGCTGGAGCCGGATCAGCATCGCTTCCAGTCCACCGATGAACAGGAAGACGATCGCCGAGACGCCGTAGAGGATACCGATCCGCTTGTGGTCGATGGTCGTCAGCCAGGACCAGAGGCCGCTCTCCGACGATGAGGACGACGCAGGCCTGACCAGGGTCTGCGGTTGCGCGAATGTCGCCATGGACGACTCCTGTTCCCACTTGACGCGAAATGCCATGACGAGCCGGGTGCATCGTAGTCCGTGAGCCGCTGGCCGGCCATCCCGGAACCGGGGTGGCCGGCAGGACGGCTACGGGGCGGTGATCGTGATCGTGCCTTCCATGCCGGCCGCGCGATGTCCGGGGATCTCGCAGTAGAAGACGTAGGTACCAGGTTCCAGGTCGGCCGGCACGGTCCACATGATGTGCTCCCCGGATAGCGGGAGATCGACCGGGGCGTCGTCGTTGTAGCCCTCGATCGCGAAGTTATGCGGGGCCGCGCCAGCGTTCCACATCTCGATGGTGCCACCGACTGGAACGGTCAGTTCCTTCTGGGTCCAGTTGATGTCGATGCCTTCGAGGAGGACCGTGCCGCTGGTCCCTGGAACGGCACCAGCCACCGCCTCAGGCGTCGCGGCGGCGGGGGTGGCCGGGGGGCCACCGGGCACGGGCAGTTCGATCGGTTGTGCGTTCGCAGCGACCTCGCCCGTGTTCATGTTGCCCCGCTCGGTCCCGGCTTCCGGGCAACCGGCTTCCGGGCGGAGCGATTCCAGGTAGGCGACCAGGACCCCGACCTCCTCGGGCGCCAGGGCTCCCTCCTGGTCGTCCTGGTTCTTGACGCCTGCCTGCACGGCGTACATGTAGTTGCCCTCCTTGACATGGCCAGGGTTGAGCAACCAGAGCGCCAGGTTCTCGGGGGTGTTCTCCAGGAGGCCGGCCGCCAGCGTGTCGCGGCAGGCGAGGAGCGTCAGATTCGGTCCGGCGTTGTTGCTGGTCGGGTCGGTCGTGATGCCGACGGCGGCACCCTGGGCCTGGGTCCCCGTGATGTTGTGGCAGAGCAGGCAACGACCGAACTCCGTTGGGGTACGGGCGACGTCGCCGTCCGGGGCGAAGGCGGCCGTCGTGGGGCCGGGCGGCTGGCGCATGGCTGTCATCCACGCGTCGAACTCGGCCTGGGGCTGCACCTTGACGATGAACCGCATCCAGGCGTGGGCGGTGCCGCAGAACTCGGCGCACTCGCCGTAGTACGTCCCCGACTCCTGGGGGGTGAACGAGAGCCGGCGCTCATGGCCAGGGATGACGTCCATCTTGCCCGTCATCTCCGGGACCCAGAACGAGTGGATCACGTTGTTGGAGTAGAGCTTGAAGACGACCTTCTGGTCCTCCGGGATGCGGACCTCGTTGGCGGTGATGACGAGGTCGTTCTCGCCACCGGTCACGTCGTCGGTCCCTGGCGCGGCGTAGTGGACTTCCCACCACCACTGCTTGCCGTAGATCTCGACGACGATCGCGTCGTCCGTGTCGTCGGCGGCAGCGTAGGTAGAGTAAATCGTCGAGATCGTCGGGACCGCGATGATCAGCAGGACGATCGCCGGGACGACCGTCCAGGTGATCTCCAGCGTCCGGTGGCCGTGGATCTGGTTGGGCCGCTGGGTGTGGGAACGGTTGCGCTTGAACCGCATCGCCGTGTAGACGATCAGGAACTGGACGAAGACGAAGACCACCAGCCCCATCCAGAAGATGAGCTTGTACAGGTCCTGGATCTGGAGACCCTCGGGCGACTTGGGATCGGTCTGGGTGTACGGCCGGCCCCCGTCCTGGGCCAGCACGGGCCCGACGAGGCTCAGCACCAGGACCATGACCGTGGCCAGCACGCCGAGACGCACCATTGCCTGGCGTCGCCGGGCCCGGTCTTGGCCGGACAGGCCGATGAGTCTGGCCGTCAGGTCGCCCACCCGGCGCCCCGGTTCGAATAGACGTCGCCGCATCCCGTTCCCTCTTGCCGGCGGCCTGGGCCCGGGGGACGCATCCCCGGCCGCGGTCAGCACCCCTGCCTCCCGCCCCACGCCGTCCGAGTGTCGCCGCTTCCCCACCATTGCCGGCACCGTCCGCAGTGTATCCCGGACCACAGCCACGCGGTCCGGTGCGGAGGCATCCACCTCAGTGTCTGACCCATCTTCGCCCGTCTCCGACGGTGGGTCAAGCGATGGAACCGGCCTTCCGGCACGGGGGCATGATGACCGGCGTCATGAGCGGCCCGGAGCGAAAAACAGGCGCTTCGATGCGGGTTTTCGCGTCGGGACACCGGACTGTTCGGCCACTGAACGACCTTGCCGGCGAGAGGTTGGGCGCCTCACGCACCGCCCTCCATGGGGCAGCCAGGTGCCTCATGGCGGACAGCGGTCATACTGGCACCCGTTCCGGGAAGCGATCCCGGGATCTCTCGACGTCGCCACAGGGTTCCCCGCCATGTCCTCCGATGTCCCGACGCCACCACCCACCGCACCGACGCCCGGCGATCGTGCGCCCGACACCGGCGTCCAGCTCGAGGTCAGGGAGTCGCCTCCTGCGCCCGGGGCGCCCACCCACCCTCGGTCTCGTCGCCCGCGACAGGTCGCGTCGATCGCCCTGATCGTGGCCGGCTTCGCCCTGCTGATCGTCACCCTCCGGGCGCAGAACATCGGGCTAGCCTCGACCGCCGGCGCCAGCGTCACCCAAGTCACGACCGGCGTCATCGGCACGGTCCTGCTCGTCACCGGGCTGGCCCTGATCGTCCAGGCCTTCGAGGACAGCGAGGAGCCGCCGGTCGCGGGGTGATGGCCCGCGGACCGAAAGACCCGCGCATAGGACCAGCGCGGCGCGGCCAGACGGATGACACGGAATCCGTGTCATCAGCGGGCGTTTCGCCGTCCCCGTTCCCCTCGGGGGTGGCGCTCCCGCTGCGACTGGTGGAAGTGGGTGTGCCCTTTGACACGCCGTCGATCCGCCCGCAGCACGTGGCCTCGCGCCACCAGCACATGCTTGCGGTCGGCCAGGTCGGCAGAGGTCTTGTTGGCCACCACCTCGTCCACCAGCGGCCACAGGCGCTCGACCGGCTGCAGTTCCGACGACGCTGGCGGCAACAGGACCACATCGATCCTGTCCGACACGACCAGCGTCCCGGCGGTGTGCCAGCCAGCCCCGTCGCGGACCAGGACGGCCCGGTGCGTCGCATCGATCCGCTCGTCGCGGGCGAAGTGGCTCAGCGTCAGGCCAGCGCCTCCTCACCGGCCCACCAGCCGAGTAGTGGGCGGCGACCCCGCGGACCCACTTCGCCGCGTAGCCGGTGGTCTCGGCGACGCGCCCGGACAGCTCGCCGCGAGCCAGCAGCCCGAGCATCTGCCCCTGGGAGCGGGCGAAGGGGTCGTGCGCCGCGCGTCACCGGTGCCCGAGGTCGGTGAGGGGGAGATGCGGGGCAAGGGTAAGGCGGCGGGGCATGGTGGGACCTCCTCCAAGCCTGCCAGTATGCATCTCCCGTCTACTCCGATTGCGTATCAGACCAAGCCAGCCCGGGCTGCACCATCCTGCAGTGCGCGGAGCCCCTCGCGCGCCATGACATCGGACGAATGCCGGGGGCTGCGCCACAGGCAGGTCGCGGCCGCGAGGTCGGGGTTGATGGCCGCGAACGACTCCAGGACTAGCGGGCCGCGGTAGTCCGCCGTCGCGAGACCCTGGAACACCTCCTCCCAATCGATGGTGCCGGTCCCCACGAGGCCGCGGTGGCTCTCGCTCATGTGGATGTAGCCCAGAGTGTCGCCGGCCTCGATCAGCGGCCCGGCGAAGCCCTCCTCCTCGATATTCATGTGATAGGTGTCGGCGTGCAGCTGGACGTTCGGCGCGCCGATCCGCCGGATCGCCTCCTGCCCGTCGGCCAGCGTGTTGTACAGGTACGTCTCATACCGGTTGCAGACCTCAAACCCAAGCGTCACGCCGCGCCTGGCGGCATCCTCGGCGACCACCGCGAGCGTCTCGGCGACCACCGCGTGTTCCGCGTCAGTGGGCGGCGCCCCCGTCAGGCGGCCGAGGTGGTAGGCGAGGCACCCGCAGAGGAATGTGGCGCCTAGGGTCTCGACCTGATCCAGCGCTGCGCCGAGGAAGGCGATCGCCTCCCTCGGTCGATCGGGCATGTGCGCCCCGGCGGGAAGCACCAGGGAGACCGTGGCGGCAATCCCTGCGTCCCCGAGCACCTTGCGATGGTGGGCGGCGTCGAATGCATCCGGTCGCAACATCGGGATCTCGATGAAATCGAAGCCGGTCGCGGCCGCCGCGTCGATGGCCTGGTCGCCCTTGACCGCCGTCCAGTCGTCGATCCAGAGGAATGCATGGGCACCGAACCGGGGCATCGTCGTCTCCTCGTTCTGGCGGGTTCCCAGGTGGCTTGTGCCTGTCAGTGGGCGTCGATAGGCACCGAGTCCATCACACCCCGGCAGTGGGCGACGGAGCTGGCGAGGCTGGCGAGCACCGCGTCGTCGTCGGCCTCGAAGGGGTAGAACACCTCCAGGATCAGGGGCGTCGCCGCGTGCCCCGCGGCCCGGATCTCGCCGAGGTTAGCCGCGAGGTCGATCGTCCCGCGAGCGTCCGGCCAGCCCCAGTGCGAGTCGCTCAGCGTGTCCGTGTTCTGCAGGTGAAAGGCCCCGACCCGGTCCCCCAGGCCAGCCAGCCAGGGATCGAGCCGGGCCGCGTCGGCATAGAGCGGGCGGTAGAGCGCGTGCCCCAGGTCGATCAGGTAACGAACCGGCACGCCGTCGTGCCCGTCCAGCCGCGCCAGCAGCTCGCCAGCCCGCTCCGGCGTGTGCGGGATCTCCCGTCGCAGCGGCGTCGGTTCGATCAGCAGCTCGCGCAGGCCCGCCGCTTTGGTCACGCGGGCGATCTCGACGACGGACTCGACGAGGTCGTCGGTCAGGCGCTCCCGCCGGCCCGGATCGCTCGCGTCGGCGACGCTCATGCCCCCCAACGGACCGCCGACCGCCTTCGCGCCGATGTCAGCGGCGACCTCGACAGCGTTTAGCCACCACTGACGCCACCAGTGCCGCGTAGCCTGGTCGGGATCGAGCAGGCCGTTGTAGGTGTAGTTCGCCAGTCCGACGAAGGCGCTGTGGATCTCGATGTCCCATGCCGCCGCCGCCGTGCGGACGTCGTTCGCGCGAGTGCGGCGCAGCGCCCGCGGCCAGCTGGGGTCGAGCAGGTCGAAGCTGAACTGGACCTGGCGCAACCCCAGCTGTTCTCGGACGATACGGCACCACGCCTCCGGCTCCGGCCAGCGCTTGCCGGCGAAGCCCAGATTGATCCCGAGTTCGACGTGCCGATGGTTCCCGTTCCCGCTCACTTGACCGCGCCCATCGTGAGGCCGCGGACGAGGTACCGGGAGGCGAGAGCAGCGAACAGAACGACCGGCAACACGATCACCGTCCCTGTCGCCATCATTTCACCCCAGCGGACCCCGAACCCGGTCATGAAGTTGGCGGCCTCGACGGGGGCGGTCCGGGCCTGCTCCTGGGTGAGGACGAGAGCGAACAGGAACTCGTTCCAGCTGAACACGAAGCAGAGAATCCCGGACACCGCCAGCCCCGGCGTCGCCAGCGGCAGCGCGATGGTGGCGAAGACGCGCCACGGACCGGCACCGTCGATGAAGGCGGCCTGCTCGATCTCGCGCGGGATGGCTCGGAATTGGTCGATGCTCAGCCAGATCACGAGCGGCAGGTTGAACGTCAGGTAGACGAGGATCAGGACCGTCCGCGTATTGAGCAGGCTCAGGTCGCGGGCCAGCAGGAAGAACGGCACTGCGACGACGATCGGTGAGATGAAGCGGTTGGAGATGATCCAGAACCACAGGTCGAACTTCCCCCGGAACTCGAACCGGGCCATCGCGTATGCCGCTGGTGCGCCGAGCACGAGGGCCAGCAGGCTGGACAGGGTCGCGACGATCAGGCTGTTGAGCAGGCTGTTCGGAACGTTGCTGTTGGTGAAGATCGACCGGTAGTGCTCGAAGGTCGGCTCGAAGATGAAAACCGGCGGGACGGCGAACGTCTGGTTGGTGCTCTTGAGCGACGTGCTGATCATCCAGAGGATCGGGACGAGGATGACCCCGATCAGAACCAGCAGGGCGACAAGCTCCCCGGCGGCACCGGCGTTGAACGGCCGGCCACGGCGACGGCGAGTGGACGCCACGGTAGCGGCCGGGGTGCCGGCGAGTTCGGTCGCGGCGGCCGTCTGGCTGGTCATGACTCGATCTCCCGGTAGAACAGCCGGATGTAGATGCGGGCGAGGATGATGCAGAGGATGAGGAGCAACACCGCCTGCGCCGAAGCGATCCCGATGTCGAACACCCGGAAGCCGACTCGCTGGATATAGATGCTGATCAGCTCGGTGGACACACCGGGACCGCCACGGGTCAGCACGAAGACCGCGTCGAACAGCTTCAGAATGTCGACTGTCCGGATGATGAGCACGGCGGTCAGGCCGGGGAGCAGGTACGGCAGCTGGACGTTGCGGAAGATGTCCCAGCGCCGGCTGGTTTCCAGCCGCGACGCCTCAACGAGATCGGGCGGCACCGAGGTCAGTCCTGCCAGGGCGACGAGCGCGACGAACGGGGTCCACTGCCAGGTGTCGGTGAGGGCGATCGTGATCATCGCCGGGGACGGGCTGCCCAACCACGAGACCGGCCCCAGGCCGACGAGGCCGATCAACCAGTTCAGCACGCCGAAATCCCGGTTGTAGACCAGGCGCCCGAGCAACCCCACGACCGTCGGCGTCATCGCGATCGGCAGCACGAGCAGGACGCGGGAGACGGCGCCGAGGACCCGCCACCGGGTTCCGTCCAGAAGCAGGGCGATCCCGATCCCGAGCACGACCTGGATCGGCATGGTGTAGAGGAAGAACTGGAACGTCCGGCCGAGCGCTCCCCAGAAGAGACCGTCCTGCAGGACGGCGAGATAGTTGTCGAAGCCCACCCACGGGGTGCCGAGGTAGGGTTTGGTCAGTTGAGAGAACTGGAAACTGGAGCGGAGCGCGTAGAACAGCGGGTACAGCCCGATCGCGAACAGCGCCAGCACGGCCGGGCCGAGCATCAGGATGGGCATCGGATCAAATCGGCGCCGACCGCTCCCCACGGCAGGGAGCGGCCGCGCATCGGCGCTACTCGAGGTTGGTGTGACGGCCACGCATCACCTCCGGCGCCTGATGGGTCCGATCACGCAACATGATCGAGACGAGGTCGAACAGCACAAGCTGGGCAGCCTCGTAAAGACTGCCCATCGGCAACAGACTGGTGTCGGGTCCGGAATCGCTCGCCATGGTCTGGGCGGGCAGGTGGATGACGGCATCGGCCTCCCGGGCCGCCCCGCCGTCCGGCTGGGCGGTCACGACGACGGTCCGCGCCCCGGCGTCCCGCGCGACGCCCATCAGGGCCAGAACCGTGGAGAAGCTTCCCGGTCCGGCGCTGACGAGCAGCAGGTCGCCGGGACCGACCGGCGGCGTCGTCATCTCCCCGACGACATGGGCGTCGAACCCGAGATGCATCAGGCGCATCGTGAGGGCGCGCATCATGAGCCCCTCACGACCGACTCCGTGAAGCGCAATCCGTCCGGCGCCGATCACCTCCTCACAGAGGGCATCGGCGCCGGCGGGATCGAACTCGTCGAAGACCGCGCCCACCTCGGCGAGGGCCCGCCGCGCCATGGCCGCCACGTCCGTGTCGCCGGTCGTCCCCATTACTGGAGCTTGGGCCGTGAGCCGTCGTTGTAGGAGGACAGGATCTCCGCGACCTGGTCGTCGATCGCCTTGGCGCCGTCCACGATCGAGACCTGCCCAAGCATCATCTCGCTGCCGGTCTGGGCGATGATCTCGGAGATCTGCGGCCACTCCGGGAAGCGCGGCCGGAAGACCGCGTTGCCGTAGTTGGTCCAGGACTCAACCAGCGGCTGGACGTACGGGAAGGCCTGGGCGATGGCCGGATCCTGGTAGACCGCGGTCCGCCCCGAGACCCCGCCGTTCTGGATGTAGGACGCGGCCTGCTCCTGGGAGGTGATCCACTGGATGAAGAGGTAAGCGGCAGCCTGCTTCTCCGGGGCGACCTGGGCGTTGACGGCCAGGGAGAACCCACCGAGGGCCGGGTGCGGGTTGCCATCAGCTCCGGCCGGCTCCAGCGCCACGCGAAGGTCCTGTGTGATGACCGACTGGGCCGGGTCGGCCAGCGTCGAGTAGAACGAGCTCCACTCGGTGATCATCGCGACCCGGCCCTGGGCAAGCCCCTGAACGGCCTCGTCGTGGTCCCACTCGACGATGTCGGTCGGCATGTGCTGCATCAGGTCCTGGCGGAACTGGAGCCCCGCCTGCGACTCGGGCGACGACAGGTTCGGCTGGAAGTCCGCATTCAGCAGCGAACCGCCGAACGCCCACACCATCCGCATGAAGGAGTCAGCCGACTGGGTCTCACCACGGCGGGACTGGAGGGCGAAGGCGTATTTGTCGCCCTGCGTCAGGGCCGGCCCGTAGACATCGCGGAGCTCGGTCCAGGTCTTGGGGGGCTCGGTGAAACCCGCGGCCGTCAGCATGGCCTGGTTGTAGTAGAGCAGACCGGAGTAGTTGTCGAACGGGAGCCCGTAGACCTTCTGGTCCCAGGTGCCGAACGACTCCAGCAGGATCGGGAAGAAGCCGGGAAGGTCCAGGGCCGGGTCGGCGAGGGCCGGGTCGTTGAAGAATGTTTCCATCGGCGTCAGCCAGCCGGAAGCAGCGAACTCGCCGATCCAGACGACGTCGACGAGACTGACGTCGTACTGGCCGCTCTGCGCAGTCCAGTCCAGGACCTGCTTCTCCCGGGAGTTCTCGTACGGCGTGACCTCGAAATTCACCGTGATGCCGGTGATCTCCTCGAAGGCCGGGATCATCGCCTCGGCGGCCTTATAGCCCGGCCGCTCCAGGAAGAAGCAGTTGATCGACTGCCCCCGGTACGGCTCGGCGGCCGCGGCCAGCGTCCACCCAGCCTGGGCCCGGGATGATCCGCGGAGGACGGAAGGAGCGGCCAGAACCGCGGCACCGGCGGCCGCTCCCTTGACCAACCCACGACGAGTTACCTGCTGCTTTGCCATGCACTCACCCTCTGCCATGACGACCATCGATGTCGCCACGCGGAGCCGGACCGGTCGGTCCTACCGACGGCCACGGCCAGAGCCCAAAACAGTCCGAGCGCTCGCAGTAGGCGCCGTCGCCCTGCGCTTCGCGGCGGGTACCGTGAGGGAACAGGCGCAATGTAACGGTGCGGGTAATTTCGGTCAATAGCCCGAGTCTCCAACGTCTCGAATCTGGCATGCGTGCCGGACATTTCGTCGCTCTGAATGACGTGAAGCGACGTATTCAGTGATCTCTCACAAAACCAGGCGAAGCCATCCACGGGGCCGGTCCGCCACCACGGTCATCGACCCGCGGGACGTTCCCAATGCTGGTCGGTCGCCGTCCACGAGACGATCCGCCAGCGACGACCCAAGAGGACCGTGTCGGCAGTGGGGCCGATGGGCAACTCCGGCGTCACGTACGGTCGCCGTATGGTCGCCGGCTGACCGGCCCCGATCCGGACCTGATCATTGCGTCGCGCGGGCGGTTGCCGTCCCGCAAGCGGTCGCGACCACCGTCGGCGTGTCGATCACCGTGACGAACTCCCCTTACAGGTCGGTGAGCGCCGCCTCGTAGAGTTGCAGCGGGATCGAGACTTGGATCAGCTCGCGGACGAAGGGGACGAGCTTCGCTGCGACCGCATGTGCCCGGTTGTCGGCCGCACGCAGGCAGAGACGAAGCACCACTGGCAGCGCGGCCGGACCGGCGGGCTCAGCCGCCGCCCGCGTGGCGCCCAGACCCGGCGCAGTACCGGCAGCAGCCCCAGCCGGTGCTCATCCTCGGCCCAGACCGTGATCAGCGCGATGGGACGTGCGGCGTGGACGACGTCGACCGCAGCCTGGCGCCCTCCTTTTTGACGGCCGTCTGGGCGTCGGGTCGGCCGTGACGCCGCGGTGATTACCGTCTGGGCCGCTGCGGAGTGAAGCCGACGGCGCGCAGGGCGTCCCAGTCTCGTTGGACCGCGACAGGGCGACCGAGGTGCTCGCTCATCCATCTGGCCCCCGTGCGGCTGGTCCAGCGTCCACCATCGGGCGCCGGGCCGGCCAGCGAGGCTGGGACGCGCAGCTCGGCGGCGAGGGCGGCGAGGGCGGCGGTGAGCAGGCGACGGCCGGACTGCGACCGGGGGCCGCTCCTCCGATTGCTCCCGCCGGGACGCTTACCCAGAAGCGATCACGTCGGCTGCGCCAGGTCACCTAGATCGTCCTGATCCTGGCCGGCTTCGCCCTGTTGATCGTCACGCTGAGGGCCCAGGACCTCGGGCTGGCCCCGACCGCCAGCGCCAGCGCCACCCAGGTCACGACCGGCGTCCTCGGCACGGTCATGCTCGTCACCGGGCTGGCCCTGATCGTCCAGGCCTCCGAGGACAGCGAGGAGCCGCCGGTCGCGGGGTGATGGCCCTGGCTCGACCCCGACATCGGGCCGTCCATGGCCCACCGGTGCGGCCGGTGCCCGACAGGAGGATGGGCCACCCGAACGATCGGGTGGCCCATCCTCCTGTCGAACCGATGCAGCCACGGACCTCTCAGCCCTCCAGCAGCAGGTTCTCCGGGTCTTCCAGCAGGTCCTTGATCTTCACCAGGAACTGGACCGCCTCGCGGCCATCGACCACCCGGTGGTCGTAGCTCAGCGCCACGTACATCATCGGCCGGACGACGATCTCACCGTCGCGGACGACCGGGCGCTGCTGGATGGCGTGCATCCCGAGGATACCGACCTGGGGGGTATTCAGGATCGGCGTGCTGAGCAGCGAGCCGAACACCCCGCCGTTGGTGATCGTGAACGTGCCGCCGGACAGCTCCTCCAGTGTCAGCTTGTTGTCCCGCGCCCGGACGGCCAGCTGGCCGATCTCGCGCTCGATCCCGGCGAAGGTCTTCTGGTCGGCGTCCCGGACGACCGGCACGACCAGGCCGTCCTCGACGCCGACCGCGATCCCGATGTCGTAGTACTTCTTCAGGATCAGCTGGTCGCCGCGCAGCTCGGCGTTGACCTGCGGGAACGCCCGCAGGGCGCCGATGACGGCCTTGGTGAAGAAGGACATGAAGCCGAGGTTGACGCCGTTGCGCTCCTTGAAGGACTCCTTGCGCCGGGACCGGACCGCCATGACGGCGGTCATGTCGATCTCGTTGAAGGTCGTCAGCATCGCCGCGGTCTGCTGCGCCTCGACCAGGCGCTGGGCGATGGTCTGGCGCCGCCGCGTGAAGCGGACGATCTCCTCCGGGCGACCGCTGCCGGCCGGGGTCGGTGCGGCGGCCGGGGCAGGCCTGGCCGGGGCGGCAACCGGCGCCAGGCTGGCCGGGGCCGACTGTGCCGGGGACAGCGAGGCCGGTGCCGGTCGGGGGGCGGCTGGCGCGGCGGCCTCCGGCGGCGCCGACTGGGCACGGGCCGCCACGAGCACGTCCTCCCGCGTCACCCGGCCACCGGGGC
>CADCWK010000416.1 GCA_902806375.1 uncultured Thermomicrobiales bacterium | reverse complement strand
CGCTGGTGGCGATCGAGCCGGATGGACGCCTGGCCGGCTTCCTCGTCGCCGACGCCGGCCACGATGGCCACGCGGCGGCCCTCCGCGTCCGGAACACCCGGTTCGAGGATGCCGATCTGGCGGACGGCGCGTTCGACCTCGGGGTGGCGGCGACGTCGTTCCACTGGATGGAGCAGGTCCCGGCGCTCACCCGGGTCGCCCACGCCCTCCGTCCCGGCGGCTGGTGGGCGATGTGGTGGAACATGTTCGGTGACCCGGGTGGCGAGGACCCGTTCCATCTCGCGACGAGGCACCTGCTCGAGGGCCCCGGCATTCCCCCGACGCTGTCCGACGGTCCGCGGCCGTTCCCGCTGGATGCCGAGGCCCGCCGGGGTGACCTGCTCGCGACCGGGATGTTCGACGAGGTGGGGTTCGAGGTCATCCGCTGGACGAAGGCCTTCGACGCGGCTGCGACCGCCGGGCTCTACCGGACCTTCTCGCCCATCGCCAACCGGCCGGTCGAGGAGCGCGAACGGATCGTCGCCGGGCTCGCCCGGATCACCGACGAGCAGTTCGGCGGCCGCGTCGTGCGCGACATCCTGACGCCCATCCACATTGCCCGCCGCACCTGATCCTGGCCTTCTACCGGACACCGCGTGGTACCGTGTGGCCCGTCCCGGCCGCGATGTCCCGTGGTCTCGCCAGGCGTCATTCACCCTCACGGAGCCGCACCATGGACCAGGCCCAACCGACCGGACCGACGGCCGCCTCACCCGATGAGCGGGTCGCCTTTCTCGTCGACGTCGACAACACCCTGCTCGACAACGACGCCGCCAAGGACGAGATGGACCGCCGGATGCGGCAGCTGCTCGGCGACGAGGAGTCGGCGCGCTTCTGGGCCGCCTACGAGCGCGTCCGGCACGAGTCGGGCCGGGTCGCCGTCCCGCAGGCGCTGGTCGAGTACCTCCGTGACCTCCCGGCCGGGACCGACCCTGCCACGGCCCGCGATCAACACATCGCCCTCGCCGATGTGCTGATCGGAGTTCCTTACTCGGATTATGTCTTCCCGGGTGCCGTCGCCGCGCTAGAGACCCTTCGCCAGGTAGGCCGCGTCGCGATCCTGACCGAGGGCGACCCGGCCTACCAGGCGACGAAGGTCGCCCGTTCCGGCCTCGCCGATCCCGCCGAGGGGTACGTCTTCGTCGCCCCGGACAAGAGCGCCTACCTGCGGGAGGTCGCCGCGATCTTCCCGGCCGACCGGATGGTGCTGGTCGAGGACAAGCCGAACAACATCACCCGGGCCCGCGCGATCTTCACCGGTCTCGGCCTGGCGTTCTCCGGCATCTTCGTCCGCCAGGGCAAGTACGCGGCGGCTTCCGGCCCCGAGTGGGACGGCGCCGAGCTGACGGTCGACTCGATCGCCGAGCTGGCGGCGATGTCCCCGGACGCCATCGCCCGGGCGCTGCGCACCCCGATCGTGTCCCGGACCGCATGAGCGGGTTTCGGCACGTCACGGGCTCCGCCGTCGCGACCCGGTCGCTCGGCACGCGGCTCGGCGCCCTCCTGCTGGCGGGCGACGTGGTGCTCCTCCACGGCGACCTGGGCGCGGGCAAGACGACGCTGGCCCAGGGGATCATCGCCGCCGACCGGCCGGGCGTCCCCGTCCAGAGCCCGACCTTCACCCTCGTCAACGAGTACCCCGCGACGGCTGACCGCCCGGCGCTCCACCACCTCGACCTCTACCGGCTGGACGGCCCGGACGACCTGGACTCGATCGGTTTCGACGACCTGGTCGCCGCCGGCGACGGGATCGTGCTGGTCGAGTGGCCGGAGCGCCTCGGGCCGGATCTGCCCGGGGACTATCTCCTCATCTCGATCGAGCCGGACGGCCCCGACCGCCGCCGGATCGACCTCCGGGCCACCCCGGCGGACGGCCGCCATGCCCGGATCGTCGACGGGATCCGCGACTGAGCCCTCGGGGCCTGCGCCGGTCTATGCCTCCCCGGCGACCAGTTCCGTCCGCGCGACCGTCACCGCCCTGCCACCGATCCGGACCCGGTCGTGGCCGGCCAGTTCCAGTCGCAATTCCCCACCCCGCCGGGAGACCTGCCGGGCGAGCAGGGTGCTCTTGCCCAGTCGCGCGGACCAGAACGGTGCCAGCAGGCAGTGCGCCGACCCCGTGACCGGGTCCTCCGGGATGCCATAGGCGGGCGCGAAGAACCGGGACACGAAGTCCATCCCGTCGTCGCCGGGCGACGTGACGATGACGCCCCGGTACGGCAGCCCCGCGAGCGCGTTCATGTCGGGCGCGACGGCGCGGACCGCGTCGGCCGACCCGACCTCGACGAGCAGATCGGCGGACCGGTCACCGTCGGCGCCACCGGTCACGACGACGCCGATCCCGTCATGGACGCCGAGCGCGTCGGCCAGCCCGTCCGGCGCCCGGATCTCGCGCGGGGTGAGGCGCGGGAAGTCCAGCCAGATCAGGCCGTCCCGCCGAGTGGCGGTCAGGTCGCCGCTGAGCGTCTGGAAGCGCAGCGTATCCAGGTCGGTGTGGCCATCGGCCCAGAGGACATGGGCGCTGGCGAGCGTCGCGTGGCCGCACAGTTCGACCTCGCGGGACGGCGTGAACCACCGCAGTCCCCAGACGCCCGGCCCGGCCGGCCGGAGGTATGCCGTCTCGGACAGATTCATCTCGGCGGCGACCGCCTGCAGCCACTGGTCCGGAGCCTCCACCTCGAGCAAGGCGACGGCGGCGGGGTTGCCAGAGAACGGTCGGTCGGTGAACGCATCGACGACGGTAAGGCGCTGGCCCATTCGAACTCCCTGTCGCACGATGGCGTGGTGGTATCGCGAACGTACGCGTCGGCAGCATGTTAACCGGCTGTAACAGTTGCCGGTCTCATGGTATGATGTCAGAGGCCGTGGATAACGGCAGCTTCCACGCATCTCCCCCATGCCCCACACATCTGCCCGTCTGGTGGATTCCCCGTCGATCCAAATGTGGATCGGCGATTTGTGTTGTGCGTGTTCCGCACCTGCTCCCTGGCCCACGGGCCGGGAGACCGGGTGCCGGTCATGACGGAGAAGAGGCAAGCGATGGCGGAGTTCCGCTGGTACGGGCACAACTGCTTCCGGATCCGGGCCAGGGAGGCGATCGTCGTGACCGACCCGGTCAGCCGGTCGACCGGCTACGCGATGCCGAAGGTGACGGCCGACCTCGTCACGCTGTCCCACCAGCACCCCGGCCACACCAACCTCGGCGCCATCCGGCCCGACCCCCCGTTCAAGGTCATCGACGGCCCCGGCGAGTACGAGATCCACGACGTGCTCGTGACCGGGATCCGGACCTACCATGACCCGAACAAGGGCGTGGACCGGGGCTACAACACGATCTTCCTCTTCGAGCTCGACGGCATGACCGTCTGCCATCTCGGCGACCTCGGCCACGCCCTCTCGCAGGCGCAGGCAGAACTCCTCGCGGGGACCGACATCCTGCTCGTCCCGGCGGGCGGCGACAACAAGAACATCATCGACCCCACCCGCGCCGCCGAGATCGTCGGGCAGATCGAACCCAAGCTGATCATCCCCATGCAGTACGCGGTCGGTCCTGGCGATAGCGACCTGGGCGACCTGGTGGCCTTCTGCAAGGCGCTGGGTGTCGAGGCGCCCGCGCCGGAGGACAAGCTCGTGATTCGCTCCTCGGAGCTGTCCGAGTCGATGCGCGTCGTCGCCCTGACCCCCGAGACCTAGCGACCAATCCGTACCGGTCCGGCGACCTTTGCCCGCCGGACCCGACACAACGCCCGGTGCCGTGGCCTGCGCCGCACCGGGCAGGGAGAGCCGGTCCAGGATGCCGAAATACATCTTCGTTACGGGGGGCGTCGTCTCATCGGTGGGGAAGGGCATCACCACGGCGTCGATCGGCCGCCTCCTCAAGGCCCGCGGCGCCAGCGTCTCGGTGATGAAGCTCGACCCGTACCTGAACGTCGACCCCGGCACGATGTCCCCCTACCAGCACGGCGAGGTGTTCGTCACCGACGACGGCGCCGAGACCGATCTCGACCTCGGCCACTACGAGCGCTTCATCGACGAGAACCTCTCCCGCGCCAGCAACGTCACCACCGGCCAGGTCTACTCGGCCGTGATCGCCAAGGAGCGCCGCGGCGACTACCTCGGCGGCACCGTCCAGGTCATCCCCCACATCACCAACGAGATCAAGCACCGGATCATGCTGGCCTCCCGGCAGCACGACAGCGACGTCGTCATCGTCGAGGTCGGCGGGACCGTCGGCGATATCGAGGGGCAGGCCTTCCTCGAGGGCATCCGCCAGATGCGCCGCGAGGTCGGACGCCGCAACGTGCTCTACATCCACGTCACGCTCCTGCCCGAGGTCAGCGGTGGCGAACTCAAGACCAAGCCGACCCAGCAGAGCGTCCGCGAGCTCCGCGCCGTCGGGATCCAGCCGGACGTGATCATCTGCCGGGCCGACAAGGAGATCTCCCAGGACCTCAAGGAGAAGATCGCCCTCTTCTGCGACGTCGATCCCGAGGCCGTCATCCCGATGCCGACCGCGTCGACGATCTACGAGGTCCCGCTGATCCAGGAGGAATCCGGGCTCGGCGCCTACATCGCCCAGCACCTCGATCTTCCCCTCCACGCCGACCTGCGCGACTGGCGCGACATGGTCACCCGGATCAAGACCGAGCGGGCGGCCGTCAAGGTCGCGCTGATCGGCAAGTACGTCGATCTGCACGACGCCTACATGAGCGTGACGGAATCCCTGACCCACGCCGGCCTGCACCATGACATCAACATCGACGTCGTCTGGGTGAACTCGGAGACCGTCACGCCGGTGGAACTGGAGCGCACGCTGCGCAAGGTCCAGGGCGTCGTGGTGCCCGGCGGCTTCGGACCCCGCGGCGTCGAGGGCAAGATCCTCGCGGCTCGCTACGCCCGAGAGCACCAGATCCCCTACCTCGGGCTGTGCTACGGGCTCCACATGGCGGTGATCGAGGCGTCGCGCAACCTGCTCGGTCTACCGGACGCCAACTCCACCGAGATCGACCCCGAGACGACCGAGCCGGTCATCGGCCTGATGCCGGACCAGAAGGACGTCGAGAAGGGCGGCACGATGCGCCTCGGCCTCTGGCCCTGCCGGCTGGAGTCGGACACCCACGCCGCCGACGCCTACGGCGAGCAGACGGTCTACGAGCGCCATCGCCATCGCTTCGAGGTCAACAACGCCTACCGCGAGCGGCTGGCCGAGGTCGGCCTGATCGTCAGCGGCGCGTCGCCGGACGGCCGCCTGGCCGAGATCATGGAGCTGCGCGACCACCCCTTCTATGTCGGCGTGCAGTTCCACCCGGAGTTCAAGAGCCGTCCGACCCGCCCCCATCCCCTGTTCCGGGATTTCATCGCGGCCGCCAAGCAGACGTTCGCCGACGGGGCCCAGCGGTCGCTCCCCCTGGAGCAGGCCGATCCCGCTCCGATCGGCCGCCGGCGCGAACTGACCGCCGTCTACGGCAACGAGGACTGATCCATGGCAGGTCGCCGGTCTGGCCCTTCTCTACGGGAGACGCGGTGGCGCGACAGCGCATCATCGCGCTGATCCCGGACAGCCGACCCGGAGCCGGGCAGGACGGCCGGGATGCTTCGGGTCTCCCGCTTGTGCAGGAGTGCTACACTGCTGGCACGAGAGAGTGTCCCAGAGCCAACTCACCGGTCGCAGCGTCGCTGCGACCGGTTTCGTCGTTGCTCCCGGGATCCGGACACGACCGATCCCCCATCCCTGGCGACCGGGGAGCGGCCGTTTGCGCTCTGGTATCATCCCGCCGCCGAGTAACGGGGAAGCCGATGCCGGTTCCGAGAAGGGTCGTGCCCCGGTGAAGATCGCTCTCGTCTCCCCGTACAGTTTTCGCAACCCCGGCGGCGTCCCCGAACACCTGAACCACCTGCAGAGCGAATATCAGCGGCTCGGCCACGACGTCACGATCATCGCCCCCGGAACCGCGGGCGGCGGGATCCGGCGCCGTCCCGGCTTCATCGAGATCGGCCGGGCCATCTCGATCCCGGCGGGCGGCTCCCGCGCCCGGCTAACGCTCGACGTCTGGCTGTACTGGCGCGTCAAAACCCTGATGCGCCAGGAGCGCTTCGACATCGTCCACCTCCATGAGCCGATGATGCCAGTCCTGCCCTATCTGGTCCTGCTGAACTCGCGGACCACCAACGTCGCGACGTTCCATGCCTACCGCACGACCAACCACTGGTACACGATCTTCAAGCCGTACATGGCCTTTGTCCTCAGTCGCCTCGACGCCCGGGTGGCGGTCTCCGAACCCGCCCGGCAGTACGCCAACCAGTACTTCGAGGACCACTACGCCATCGTCCCGAACGGGATCGACATCGACCATTACGGTCCGGCGGTCGAGCCCTTCGACTGGTCGCGGGACGGGACCCGTCGCATCCTGTTCGTCGGCCGCTTCAACGAGTCGCGCAAGGGGCTGAAGTACCTGCTCCGCGCGCTCCCCCGGGTCCAGGAGCGTTTCCCCGACACCAAGCTGGTCGTCGTCGGGAGCGGCGACCCGAACCGTCTGCTCGGGGAGATGGGTCGCCACCGGGTCAGCGGCGTCGAGTTCGCCGGGTTCGTCAGCCACCACGACAAGGCCCGCTACCTCGCCAGCTGCGACGTGATCTGCTTCCCGTCCACCCGGAACGAGAGCTTCGGGGTGGTCCTGACCGAGGCGATGGCCTCCGGCAAGCCGATCGTGGCGTCCAACATCCCCGGCTACGCCAGCGTCCTGACGCATGAGCGCGAGGGACTGCTGGTCCCGCCGCAGGACCATGTCGAACTCGCCGCGGCACTGATCCGCCTGCTGGACGACCCGGCCGAAGGGCAACGGTACGGGGAACAGGGCCGGCGGACGGCGGTGCAGTACGCATGGTCCACCGTCGCGGAGCGTCTGCTCGCCATCTATGAAGACGCCCGCGAGGCTGGCCGCGACGCCCCGTGGCGCCGCCAGTTCCGCTGACCGGTGCGGCACAGCGCCGATACCCTACACTGACCGGACTGATCCGGAACCTCGGACGACAGATGCGGGTGATGGGAAGACCGTCGCCACAGGAACGCGGGGCGGCGGTCGTGATCTCTCAGCGCATCGGCACCTGGGTCCGCGACTATCTGCTCACGGTGGGGCGCCTGGTCGCCCGCACCGGCGTGACCCCCAACCAGCTGACACTCATCGGACTCGGGCTGAACGTCATCGTCGCGATCGTGATCGCCACGGGGGAGTACCGGCTCGGCGGCGTGCTGCTGCTGGTCGCCTCGGCCTTCGACATGCTCGACGGGGCCGTCGCGCGCGCCACCGACACCATCAGCAAGGTCGGTGGCTTCCTGGACAGCACGCTGGACCGGTACTCCGAGATCGTGGTCTACGTCGGCGTGCTGGTCTACCTGCTCGACACCGGCGACGCGCGGACTGCCAGCATCCTCGCCCTGATCGCCTCGGCCGGGGCGCTGATGATCAGCTATGCCCGGGCCAAGGCGGAATCGATCGGCTATACGGCCTCGGTCGGTCTGGCGGCGCGGCCGGAGCGCATCGTCCTGCTGGCCCTGTTTCTGATCCTCGGCTGGACGATCTGGGCCCTCTGGCTGCTGGCGGCCATCACCCATATCACCGCGATCACCCGGATCGTCCATGTCTGGCGGATGGCCAGCCGGGAAGCCCCGGCCACCCGCGGCGGCTGAGCTAGCCGGACGGGCAGGGCGCTCCGGGTTTGACGCGCCCCAGGACGGGTGCTATCATTCTCGGAGCGTTGACAGGTCAACGCCTCCAGTGTCGAGGGCGAGAGCCCGAACACCACGCAGGGAAGAGGAGGTGATGCCCATGGATAGTCACAGTTGTACGGGCATCACGTCTGAGGACGTGTTCGTCTAGTACGGCACGCATCAGCGTGATGCCCGTAGACGAGGGCGCTGGTCCAATTGGACCAGCGCCCTCGTCGTTTTCCACGGGGAACGGTGCCCATCGCCCATCCGTGACGTCCCTAGCGTGGACCGGACCAACCGAGCGACCTGTCCTCACCCGGATAGACCGTCACAACACCAAGCGCAACACCGCGGCGACCAACCCCAGCAGGACCAGGACGATGACGATCCCGGCCAGCAGCCCACCGAAGGCGATCCCGAGGCTTACGTAGGTCGCCATCGTCGCCCGGCGCAGGTCGCGCTCCTCGGCGGGACTCAGTGGCCGTCGATGCGACCGGGTCGCCTCGGCTTTCGCCCGGCGGATGTCCTCCGGCGTGAACCCACCGTTGACGTAGCGCCCCATTACCGCGTCGCTGGCGATGCGGGCGCGCAGCGTCTGGTCATAGGCGCGGCGCCGGTCAATCCGGCTGAGGGTCGCGTAGGCGGCGTTGATCCGGCGGGCGCGACGTTCGGCGACGTCGTTCCCCGGACCAGGGTGTCGGTCCGGGTGGTTGATCTTCATGGCCCGGCGGTAGGCACGGGTGATCTCCACGGCCGTCGCGTCGTAGCGGACGCCGAGGACGCCGTAGTGATCGGCGTCCTCCGCGACGTCCGGGCCCGGGCCGCCATCACGCTCGTTCGTTGCCGCACTCATCTCGCCGGTCGCCTGCCCTGAACGTCGTCACGCCGGATCGAAGTAGACCGCATCGGCGGTCCCGCGCGCCGGAACCGGGATCACCGTTCGCGATCGCGGTCCCGTTCGGCATTCCGCAGCCGCCAGGCGTCCCGCGCTAATAACCACTCGTCCCGGAGCAGATCGAAGATCAGATGGTCGACGTAGACCCCGCCCTGGACCGTCCCGCGGAAGCGGCGGCCGGCCGGCCGGTATCCCTGCCGGAGCAGCGCCGCGATGGACCGTGCGTTACCCTCTCGTGCCCAGGAACGGACGACGTGGAGCTGGATCCGGTCGAAGGCGTACTCCAGCAGGAGCATCTTGGCCTCGGTGCCATAGCCCCGCCCCCGGACCTCCTCGCCCAGGAGATACGTCGCCGTCTCAGCCGTCCGGTTGACCCAGTCGATCTCCAGCAGCGCGACGCTGCCGAGCAGACGATCGTCCTTGACGCGAGCGACGGCGAAGTCAATGGTGGCGGGCGGGCCGGCAGGGACGCCCCCATCGAGCCCGTACTCGAACGCCAACGGGCTGAGCGGCAGGCGGCCAGTCTTGGACTGGGTCGTGAGCTCGGCGGCCGTCGCGGCGGCGAAGATCGGGGCCTCAGCCAGCCGGTGGGGCCGGAGATGGACCCGCCGACCGACCATGATCGCGTCGTTCACGGCTGCCCCCTCGTGGTGCCGACATCGTCCGCGCCTGGAGCGGCTATGCGCGGGGCTGGACCGAGGGCCTGATACCAGATCAGGTCGACACGCCGGCCAGGCCGGGCGAGATGCTCGCGGAGTCGCGCGGCCCGGACCATCCCCAGTCCCTCCGCCGCGGCGATGCTGCCCGGCTGGTCGGACCCGATCCCCAGTGTGACTACCATCGCGCCCAGCTCGTCACGTAGCCAGGCGACGACCACCCGGATCACCCCGGCCTGGATCCGGTCAGCGTCATCCGGGGTCAGTGCCGGAGCCACGTGAACCGTCACGGTCGGCGTCCGCGCCCGTGGGCTGCCCACCCGAACGCTCCCGACGACGTCGTCCGGTGACTGGTCGTTCCCGACGCCACCGGTGGCTGGGCGGACGATCACCAGCCAGAGATGAGCTGGATCGTCCCACGGGGACATCCGGTGCTGCGCCGTCAACCAGCGCCCGGCAGCCTCCGCGCCGACCGGGAAGGGGCCGGGGAACCAGCGGGCGGCTGTCCTGGCGTCGCCAGCCACCATCGCCCGGATCGCCAGCCCCTCGGTCGATAGATAGGGTGGAAACATCGTCATGACCTCGCGGACAGATCGCGCAACCAATGGTCGTGTCGACCGCTCTGAGACGTCCCGTGAGGAACGACAAGAGACCCCGATCCCGTACGGGATGGGGTCTCCTGAGACGCGCTCACCGGATGGCGCTGGGCGCCGACCGCCTTACTGGACGGTCAGGACCCCGACCATGCCGGCCGCGGCGTGACCCGGGACCTCGCAGAGGACCTCATAGGTACCGGCCGGCAGGTTGACGGTGACCGACTCCGTGATCCCGCCGTTGACGATCGGCGTAGCGAAGTCGGTGCCCTCCACTGCCCAGTTGTGCTGGGCCGCGCCGGCGTTGATGGCCGTGACCATCACGTCGGTGTTGGCCGGGATCGTGAGATCGGCGGGCTCGAAGTAGAGGTCGTACATGCCGACCTCGAAGGCCGCCCCGTCGCTGCCGGCGATCGGCGTCCCTTCCCCGGCGGGCGTCCCCTCGGGCGTGGCGCCCAGGCCCGGGGTGCCCTCGGGCGTGGCGCCCGGCGTGGCGTCCTGGCGACCCGGAGCCGCATAGCCGATACCGACAGCCGCGGGGGCGATGACGAGGGCGGCGGCGGCGCCGATCACCTGGCGGCGACCGATGGACGCGAAGCGGGTCGGCTGCTCGGATGAAGACGTCATGACTGGAACTCCTCCGTGGGCCCGGATGCGGGCCTCGATGCGGTACGAGAGACGTGCGCCGGTGCGGGGTGTCAGGGACCCGGTCTGCTTCCGGCAACCACGCACTCTCCTAGCAAGCGTGGGGCCATGACGAGCCCGAAAAGTCAATCCACTGTTGTATTTCCTGCACGGTTTGGGACGGCGTTAACAAAGATGGCTTGCCGAGGGACCGGTCAACCACGACGGGTGACGCTCCCCTCGACAACCGCCTGGTCCACCGGGTCATGGCCCGCTGACGGGCGATCCAGTTCTCGCAGGGCAGGACTGACGCCCATCCAGACAGTGACCACTGCCAATAGCGCGGCGGAGACGATGAAACCCTGGCGGAGGCCGATGGCCGCGACCAGCGCTGCGGACACCAGCAGCCCGACGGGAGCGGCCAGCATGGCGGCGGCGAAGACCGCCCCCATCACCCGCCCGAGGAATTCGGTAGCGACGCGCTCCTGGATCGCCGTGAACACGATCGGGTTGATCGGCGCCGAGATCAGGCCGGTCACGGTCAGCACCGCGACGAGGACGGGCCACGGCAGGTCGAATCCGAACGCTGCGAGCCCGGTCGCGAAGCACCCGATCCCGATCAGCAGGAGCGGAAGGCGTGGCAGCCGCTCACCGGCCCAGCTGTAGAGCCCGATCCCGAGCAGGTTCCCCAGTCCGAACCCGCCGATCAGGTACCCGAGGACGCGAGCGTCGTCGAAGCTGAACGCCACGAGAGCGGGCAACAGTACCGAGAACACCGGGGTAGTGACGAAGTTGATGACGGTCCCCGTCACCATGATCCGCCTGATCAGGGGGTCGCGGAGCACGAACTGCCAGCCCTCTATGACCTCGTCGAGATACCGGCTCCGCACCGCCTGGACCTGCGCCCGTGGGACTGACGGGACCAGTGCCACGATGGCCGCCATGGACAGGGCGAACGTGGCGGCGTTGAACCAGAGGACGTTGCTGGCACCCACAAGCGCGATCAGGAGACCGCCGGCGACGGGACCGGCCAGCGTCGCGAGCCCGATGACGCCCTGCGACAGGCCGTTGGCCCGCTCGAGCGACACGCCGGCCCGGTCAGCGAGGTCGGGAAGCAGGGCCGTCCGCGCGGTCTGGCCCGGCGCGTCGAACAACGCGCCGAGGAAGATCAGGACCAGCAGGGACGGAAGGTTCAGCCCGACGGTGAGATACGCCAGCGGGATCGCCGCGACGGTCACCATGCTTAGGGCGTCGCTGATGACGCTCATGCGGCGAAAGCCGAAGCGGTCGACGGCGGCACTGCCGAACGCCATCGCCAGGATCATCGGGACGACCGACGCAGCCGCGACCAGGCCGGTGCGGGCGACGGATCCGGTCGTCTCCAGGACGAACCAGGGGATCGCGATCGACGTCAGGCTGTTCCCGAAGACCGAGAGGACCTGGGCGACGAACAGCCCGAGGAAGGGACGCCGGTCGACGGCGGTGACGCCCAGCGCCGGCTGGGTCGATGTGGTCGCGGTCATTGGGACATCTCCCCATCCGGTCGTCCGTGGTGCGCTCTCCGGCCCAGGCGGGCGTGGGCTACCCGACCAGTGCCATCCCGATGACGACGAACCGGTGCCCGATCGCCCGGCGGACGCGGCGAGCGACCGGGTGCTGCGGCAACGCGGTCCGGACGGTCGTCCGGCGAGCGTTGGCGTAGACGTCGAACCGCCGGGCCTGGACCATCTCGGACATTTCGAACTCGTTGCGGTGCATGGGATCCCCCTCCCCACGCGAGCGACGCTCGCGGGGCATGTCATGGTTGTCGGTGGGGACGAATCGGGTCAGGGTGCGATCCGGACGCGCGTGGCCAACGGCCACGCCCCACGGCTCACCCCACGGTCAGGCGGTCGGCTGGTTGCGCGCCGGTGGTGCGTCGAGCCGGGCCATCCCATCCTCGACGGACAGCTCGCCTCGCTCGATCAGGCGCAGGATCTCCAGGCGGTACTCCTCTTCCGAGACGGCATGCGCGGTCGGCTCGACAGGGTCCGGCTCGGTGGAAGGCTTGCCGTCCACTGGCTCGATCGGTCCATCGGATGGCGCTGGCGGTGCCGGTGGCGCGGACGGCGCCTGCGGCGGGGAGGCCGGTCGCGGATCGGGAGGCGTCGGTGGCGTCGGTGGGGCGGGCTTCGCCGAACTCGTCGGGGCGCCGAACGCGGTCGAGAGGGCGTCGTCGATCGACCGGTCGATCCCCTTCCAGTCGACCTTCCCGATAGCCCGGTTGACCGTCTCCTCGATCCGCTCCGGGAGACCGTGACCGCTACGGCCGGTGCGGTCCGGCCCGTCGTCCTGGCCGTGGGTCGCCTCGGTGGTGGCGGCCCAACGCTCGCCTACCCATTGGCCGCTCGCGGACCGGAAGTCGCCATCAACGGCGGTCGATTCGACCGTCAGGGACGCGTCGCCACTGACGCTCGTGACCCGGATCGTCCCGGCCGGCCTCGTGCCCGACCCGATGTGCCAGCGTCGCTTGCTCAGCTTGCGCGCCTCGCCGTCGACCTCGATGTCACCGGACATCGTGCTCGCCTCGACGGTGAAGGCGTCGGGGTGGCCGGTACCGGACAGCACGCCGAGGTGCAGGTCGGTGTCGCCGCTGACCGTGTTGATCCGGTACGGTCCGGCACCGGTGAGCACGACCTCGCCACTGATCCCGCCACTGACGGTGTTCATCTCCCAGCGGTCGAGGATCGCATCGGACAGGGAGACGTCGCCGCTGACGGCCGACACCTTCAACAGGCCCCGGATGGCGTCGATGTCGATGCTGCCGCTCGCCGTCTGACACTCGATCTGGCCATCCAGGCGGGACATGGACAGGCCACCGGAGGCACTCTGGAGCCGGATGTCCCCGGCGAGTTCGCTGGCCGTCACCTCACCCGACGCGGTATTGAGCCGGGCGACGATCCCCGGTCCACCCGACCGGGGGAGCAGGGAGCGCGGCACCTCGACGCGGACGTCGAACGTCGCGTTGTGTCGCAGCAGGTGCCCCCGACCATTGGTCTTCGCCGGAGCGACATCCAGCCGGCGCCCGTCCCAGCTCGCGGTCACGACCTTCTCATCCGACCGCTTGCCGTCCACCTCGAGCCACACCTGGATGTCGGGTCGCTCGATCCCGCTGAGTGACACCTCGCCACTGCTGGTACTGAGATGGATCTCGACCGGCTCAGCCGACGCACTGACGGCCAAGTTGAAGGTAACCTCGTCGTCGCTCCCGAAGGCCTCGACGTACATCTGCTCGCTCACTGCGGTTCTCCTGCCGGCCCGGCCGGCGCTGGTTGGGCACGGTCGCCCTGGGGGACCCGCTCCGGGCACCCGTACGGTGGACTCGCTGCTCGTCTGACGGGTGCCGTGGCGCTACTCGATGGCGATCCGGACATGGGAACCGTCCGCGTCCTCGACGTCGACGATGGTGCCGACCTGCCCACTGCCGATCGCCTGCCGGATCGAGGTCCCGACCGACCCTCCCAGCAGGTCAGGCGAGAACCGCTCGGCGACCTTGAGGCCGGTCTCGAGGAAGCCGATCGGCAGGGCGAGGTTGACCCGCGACCCGTCGGCATCGTCGACCCGGATCCGGATGGTTCGCTTGCCACTCGACTCGCGAGTGGTCTCCTCGAACGCGAGCTCCCGTTCCCGCCCGGTCTCGTCGGAGCCGGGCCCTCCGCGGCGACCCGCCCGGGCCGGACGACCGGGCCGCTCAGGGCGCTCAGGCCGTTCGGGACGCTCAGGGCGACCTGGTCGCCCCGAGCGACGGCCACGGTCAGCCGTCGCTCCGGGAGACGCGCTCCCGGTGGCGCCCGTCTGGTCGATCCCGTCGAGCAGGTCCAGCGCCTCGTCGGTGCTGATGACCCCGCTCTCGAGGAGTTCGAGGACCCCCTGGCGCCCCATCAACTCGCTTCCTGGCACCGGGTCGGTCTTGCCCGCACTGGCCGGCGGTCCTCCCCCGGCACCCGGGGGTCCGGGTGTGATGGCGGGCAGCAGGGCCAGCAGCAGCGCCGCCTGCGTCCGGAACATGGTCATCGGTCGTCCTCCTGCGGGCCACCGGCCCGGCGCACGGCGGTCAGCCGGCCGTCAGATCCTGGAGCTGCCGATTCGCCTCGTCGGCGGAGATCCGCTTGGCCTGCAGGTCCTGGAGGATGCGGCGGCGGTCCTCACGGACCTGGACCTGGTCGCGTCCGCTGCGGCCGCCCTCCTCGCTGGAGGGGAACCCCATCGCCCGGATCGCCTCGTCCAGCCGCGCCCGGACCGTCGGATACGAGATCCCGAGCTCGGCCTCGACGTCCTTGATGATGCCGCGGTTGCGGATGAAGACCTCGACGAAGCCGAGCTGGTCGACCGTCAGCCGCTGGAAGCGGGACAGCCGGAAGCGGCCGTCGATGCCGGTGTCGCAGTTGGGACAATGGAGCCGCGTGACCTGCAGCTCGCTGGTGCAGACGGGGCATCGACCGAGGACCGTGGGCATCTGCATGGCGGTGACTCTCTCGCGCTGGGTGGTCTGGCATCGTCCGGCGTCATCCGGCACCGGCCCGGTCGATCGGACAATCCGGGTCCGTCGACCGGCGCTACGAAGAAGTTACACCCGACATTGATATTCGTCAACACCACGTTGATTAAATTGATATCGGCCTTGATCGTGGCGCCGTGGGTACGGAGTGGGTCGCGGGACTACTCCCGTTCAGTGGGGATCGTCAGAACGGCAGATACTGGCGGACAGTGCCGCGGGCTCGTGGTCGATCCGGACCCCGGCGGGGTCAGCGAGGAGGAAGGCGAGAG
>CADCWK010000415.1 GCA_902806375.1 uncultured Thermomicrobiales bacterium | reverse complement strand
GGGCGATGACGCCGATGATGAGCGCCGCGACGGTGAGGACGTCGTCCCAGCCCCGCACCGGACCCTCGATGATGCCGAAGACCAGCGCCGAGACCGTCACCAGCGAGAGGACGGCTCCGGGCAGATCGAAGCGGACCCGGTGCGGGTCACGCGACTGGGGGATGAACAGGATCGACCCGACGATGGCGAGACCGGCGAGCACGACGTTCAGGGCGAAGAACGAGTTCCAGGCAAAGAACTCCAGCAGCAGGCCGGAGCCGAGGAGCCCGATGACCGCCCCACCGCCGGCGACGCCCACCCAGACGCCGACCGCGCGGCCGCGCTCCTCTTCCGGGAAGGAGGTGGTGATGATGGACAGGGTGACGGGCATGACGGCGGCGGCGCCGATGCCCATGACGGCGCGGAGGGCGATCAGGGCGTCCGGGCTCTCGACGAAGATCGCCGCGGTCGCCGCGCCGCCGAAGATGGACAGCCCGGCCAGCAGGATGCCCTTGCGGCCGAACCGGTCGCCGATCGCGCCAGCCGCCAGCAGGAGCCCGGCGAACACGACCGCGTAGGCATCGACGATCCATTGCAACTCGCTCTGGGTCGCGCCGGTGTCCCGTGCGAGACTTGGCAGCGCGACGTTGAGGCCGCTGACGGCGGAGACCACCATCATCAGGGCGAGGGCCACCACACCGAGGACGATCTGACGCTGCCGGACCGGCAGGACTTCCTGGTCGCTCATCGCGTTGTCCCTCCAGTGAATTCCACATGCGTTGAATTCCGCATGTGTAGAATTCTATGGGTGCGGAATTCACCTGTCAAGACCCATGCATCGGAGGAGTCGCCTTGACCATGGCAAGCGAGCCTGGACGTCGTTCCGGCCGTCGGACGGGGGACACCATCACGAGGGAGAGGATCACCGAGGCCGCCAGGCGACAGTTCGCCGAGGTCGGCTACGACCGGACATCACTTCGCAGCATCGCGCAGGAAGCCGGGGTCGATCCGACCCTTGTCTCCCACTTCTACGGATCGAAGGCGAAACTGTTCGTCTCCGTCGTGGAGTTGCCCTTCGACCCGCCCGAGGTGCTGTCCCGGTTACTGGCGGACGACCCGGCGACGGTCGGTCCGCGGCTGGCCCACTTCGTCTTGGGTGTCCTGGAATCGGAACATGACCGGCAGCGGTTGGTCGGCCTCGTCCGGGCCGCGGCCACCGAGCCCGAGGCGGCCCGGCTGGTCCGCGACCTCGTCTCCCGGGAGATCTTCGTCCCGCTCACCGCGCGGATCAGTGCCGACCACGCGGACCTGCGGGCCTCCCTGCTGGGATCACAGCTCGTGGGGCTGGTCATGGCGCGGCACATCGTCCAGGTCGAACCGCTCGCGTCCAGTCCGCCGGAAGCGATCGCCGCGATCATCGGTCCCTTGTTCCAGCACCTCCTGACCGGGAAGCTGGAACCATGATCGCGACGTCGGTGTACCAGGGAAGCTGAGCGACCGGACTGGATGAGCGGAATGGTGTGGAGTTGTACCTGCGGGCTACGGGCGCGGCCCTTTCCTCCCGGAATCGACGCGTTACTCCCCGCTGCCCGCATCGAGGTTGGACTGTCCAAGCATCGTCTTCGGTGCCTGCGGCCTGGTGGGGCTCTCCTGGCAGTACCTTGGCCCGTCCGAGCACGAGCGGTGCGGCACGAAAGGTGAGACGGACCGGCATTGTCCCCCGGTGAGATCTTCCGGGATGGACACCGGTCCGGGAAGTGGTCCGTCCGCGACATCGAACGTGACTCTGTGGTCCGATGGGTCATCGTCGGCGTGCGCCGACCGCTCTCAGCCCCGGAGGAGGATCACCCTCCCTGTTCTCGACACGGCACTGACTACCAGGAGAAGGTGAGCATGGACGAATTGCGGATCGGCATCATCGGGGTCGGCTGGCCTGGCCAGCGGCACATCGAGGGCTACCAGAAGCACCCCAACGCCCGGATCGTCGCGCTGTCGGACATGAACGTCGCGACCGCCGAGCAGGTCAAGGCCCAGTACGACGTCGAGGGCGCCACCGTCTACGGCGACTACCACGACCTGCTCGCCAGCGACGAGGTCGACGCGGTCAGCATCTGCACGCCCAACTTCCTCCACGCCCCGATGGCGATCGACGCGCTCGACGCCGGCAAGCACGTCCTGCTGGAGAAGCCGCTGTCCAACACGCTGGCCGACGGCGAGCGCCTGGCCGCCCGGGTGGCGCAGTCGCCCGATCAGCGCTTCATGATCGCCTTCAACAACCGCTACCGGCCGGACAGCATCGTCCTCAAGCGGCAGATCGACGCCGGCGAGCTCGGCGACATCTACTACGCCAAGACCGGCTGGCTACGGGGCGCGGCCGAGTTCTCCCTGCGCGGCTGGTTCACGCAGAAGAACCGCTCCGGCGGCGGCCCGCTGATCGACCTGGGCGTCCACATGCTCGACCTCGCGCTCTGGTTCATGGGCAACCCCCGCCCGGTCAGCGTCAGCGGCTCGGTCTACCAGGCCTTCAGCGACCAGATGCGGGCCAGCACCGGCGGCGACGTCGACGTCGAGGACCTCGCGACCGCCTTCATCAAGCTCGACAACGGCGCGACCATCGTGCTCGACGTCTCCTGGATGTCCCACATCGAGGAGGGCGATCTCGTCTACTCGCAGCTGTTCGGGACGAAGGGCGGCGCGAAGATCGAGCGGAACTACGGCGGCGCGGCCGGCCGGGCCGAGCGGATGACCATCAACACGACGTCCGGCTCGGGCGCCGACCGGGCGACGCTGGTCAGCCAGCCGACGCTGCGGAACACGCAGGCGTCGGAGCCGATGTTCATGCTCCACGAGTCGTTCCGGGGCGAGGTCGCCGATTTCGTCGACAGCGTCCTGGCCGGGCGGGAGCCGGGCGCGACGATCACCCACGCCCTCGACATCCTGCGGGTCCTCGACGGCATCTACCGCTCCGCCGAGTCGGGCCGCGAGACGATCCTGGACGCGCAGATGGCGCCGGACGTCGCGACCGCGGCGGACTAGGGGAAGGTCCGGCCGGGCGGGTGGCGGTCCCACCGGCTGCCGCCCTCCCGGCCGTCCCGCTGACGCAGGAGGAGTGATCATGCGACTGGGAGGACCCGTTACCCTCGGCGACCCGGACCCCGAGGTCTGGATCGCCGAGCTGGAGCGCTGGGGCTACGGGGCGGCGATCTTTCCGTTGAAGCACACGGCGGCGCGTGACGACGTCCAGCGGTTCACCGCCGCGGCGGCGACCGCCGATGTCGTTATCGCGGAGGTCGGCGCCTGGAGCAACCCGATGAGCCGCGACGACGCCGTGCGCCGTGACGCCATCGCCTACTGCCAGCACCAGCTGGCGCTGGCCGATGAGGTCGGTGCTCGCTGCTGCGTCAACATCTCCGGTTCGCGTGGTGAGATCTGGGATGGGCCGGACCCGGACAACCTGACCCCGGAGACGTTCGACCTGGTCGTCGAGACCACCCGGGCGATCATCGACGCGGTCCGGCCGACGCGGACACATTTCACCCTCGAGGCGATGCCGTGGATGTACCCGGACTCGCCGGACAGCTACCTCCGCCTGATCGCGGCGATCGACCGGGACCGGTTCGGCGTCCACCTCGACCCGGTCAACATGGTCAGCAGCCCGCAGCGGTACTTCGGCAACGGCGACCTGATCCGGGAGAGCTTCCGGAAACTCGGGCCGCACATCCGGAACTGTCACGCCAAGGACATCACGCTGGCGACGGGGCTGACGGTCCACCTCGACGAGGTCCGACCCGGTCTGGGCATCCTCGACTACGCGACGTTCCTGCGCGAACTCAGCCGGCTCGACCCCGACACCTCGGTGATTTTGGAACACCTGGCGGAGCCCGGGGACTACCGGGCGGCCGGGGAGTATGTCCGGGGCGTCGCGGCGCGGGAAGGTCTCACGTTCATCGGCGGGTAGAGCTCCGGCGCCGCGACCCGCACGTCATCGGCCGACCATTCGACGCACAGGAGAGGCAGAGACATGACCCAGCCAGCCCTCGGCACGACGACCGTCACCCAGGTGGGCATCGTCGTCCACGACATCGAGGCCAAGGCGAAGGCATGGTCGGAGATCCTGGGGTTGCCCATGCCACCGATCATCACGACCGACTCGTACGAGAAGGCCAGGACGGAGTATGAGGGGCAGCCATGCCCCGCCCGGGCGAAGCTGGCGTTCTTCCACATGGGGCAGGTCGACATCGAACTGATCGAACCCATCGGGGAGCCGAGTACCTGGAAGGACCAGCTCGATCAGCACGGCACCAGCCTCCACCACATCGCCTTCAAGATCGAGGGGATGGCGGAGAAGGTCTCCTACCTCGCCGAGCGGGGCGTGCCGCTCGTCCAGCGGGGTGAGTACACCGGTGGTCGTTATGCCTACGTCGACGGGTCGGCCCAACTCGGCGTCGTGCTGGAGTTGCTCGAGAACGATTGACGTCGAGACTCCGGCTGCGGGAATGTCCGGTGGTCCAGGAGAACTGCCCTGTACCGCAGCCGTCAGCCGACAGCCGGTGGTGTGGCGTCGATCCGAAGGACCTGGCCGGTCAGCGTGGCGGTCGCCGGGGTCAGGAACAGGATCGCCGCGGCGACAGCTGGGGCGGCCGGGTCGGGGTGGCCGGCAGGTGCCTGCTCGTCACTCGCTGGCCGGGGAGCCAGGAGCGGCGTCGGCGGTTCTGACGGCGTCGGAAACGGGATCACCGGTGCCTGGTCGATGACCTCATCCGACGGGACGCCGGTCGCGGCTGGTTCCGCGGCGTCGTCATCCGACACCGGTCGGTCGGTCCGGTCCCGGTCGGGCATCGCCGGCGTGTCAGACGCCACCGGGTGACTCTCGACCACGGTGTCCTCGGCGACGGGTTCGGTGCGCGCGGGCAGCGCGGCCGGGACCGCCGGATCCGCGGCGGCGACAGGGGCGACGGCGACGACGGGGAGCGCGGCGATGATCCCGTTGATCGTGACGCCCTGGGCGGCGAAGCCCGGGGCGACGGTCCGGACGAACTCGACCACGGCACCGGTCGTGATCGCGCCGACAGCCGGGTCACGCGGCGCGCCGCCGGCGACGATCAGGATGCGGCCGCCGCCGATCACCGCCATGCGGCGTTCGGCGGCCCGGACGAGATGGATCATCTCCCCGAGCGAGACGCCACCGCGGGCCTCGCGGCCGGCCGTCGCCCGGCCGAGGTCGACGATGACCACGAGGGCGTCGAGCTGGCTGGTCAGCTGTTCCACCGCGCCGATCCCGCGCCGGACCTGCTCGGGCTGGGTCGAATCCATCCCGAGGGCGATTGACCCCTGGCTGCCCGGCCGCGACGAGATCTGGGCGGTCAGCTTGGCGCGTTCGATGTCGCGCTGGGCGATGGCCAGCCGGGCCCCATGGTCGGCCAGCCCGGTCGCGATCGCGTCGTCCAGCCCGTCGCCGTGACCCGTCAGGAGGATCACCGACCCGGTCAGATCGTGCACCGTCGACCAGGCGCCGGCGGGGTAGGCCAGCACGGGACCGACCGGGACAGGAGGCGACGCCTGTGCGGGGCCGTCGGGGGCCGGGACATGGTCGCCGGGCGGTGGGCTGCCAACCAGGCGCAGACGTGGGCGGCCGTTGTCGTCGTCGGACATGCGGGCGGGATTCCTCGTGGGTCGGAAACGGGACCGGGCGGGGCACACACGGATCGGTGGGACCCGGTCGATCGAAGGCGATGGGGCCGGATGACCGGCTAGAAGATGATCCAGCCCAGGAACAGGGCCAGTGCCAGCACGAACAGGACCGGACTCGCCACGCTCGCGCCGGTCGTGAAGAACAGGGCGACGGCGACCGCCACGAGCACGGCCAGGACGATCAGGTACAGCATCTGGGTCCGGTTGATCAACCCCTCGGTCGGGGCGAGGTCGAGTGGGTGCTGGGGTGGGTCGATCTCGTTGCCACCCAGGACCTGGCGGCCCCGCTGGGCCCGGGCGTATCGCTGCTCATTGATGGGGGGTCGGTTCATGCCGGCTTCGCTTTCTCTGCTGGGACCCGCCCGGGGTCATGGCGGTGGGTCGCGTCCGGGTCATCCTGACCAGTGTCGCACGTCGGTCACGGGCGGATGTCCGCCCGGTGGCCGACGTCCGGGAGCCGGAGTGTCCGATCGTCTTATCCCCGGACGACCCGGCCCCCCCGGACCAGGCGCTCGGTCACGCGGTCGCACCGTTGCCCCTGGCGCAGGACCGCGCCGGGGCGTCCCGGCCGGGACGACGACCCGTCTGAGCGCGATGGTCGCGGTCGCAACGGGATGCCGGTGCCTCACGGGGGACCGCGCCCCCGAGGAGGGGATGGCAGGGCCGTGGGTACCGAGGGTGATGCCCGGTCCGTCGCCGCGGCGACAGGCACCAATGATACCGGTCTCCGGCGCCGGCCCGACGACGGCTAGTCCGGCGGCCGGTTGCGGGCGCCGGGCCGGAGATACCCGAGGCCATCGGCAAGGGCGATCGGCGGACGGCCGAGCAGGGCCCCGGTCGCGTTGTGGTCGGTCGTATTGTCCCGCTTCAGCATCCTGAGCTGCTCGGCCGTCACCGGCGGGCGCAGCACCCGCGGCAGTGGCTGCGTGAGCCGCACGACGGCGGAGATCAGCGGGACGGGGACGCGGATCCGGGGATGGCGCGTGTCGAGCTCGTCACCGATCGCGTCCAGCATCTCGGTAAAGGTGTAGATCCTGGCGCCGCCGAGTTCGTAGGTCTGGCCCTGGTGCTCCGGACGGCCCAGCGAGCCGACGAAGCAGGCGGCAACCTCACCGACCGCGACGGGCATGAAGCGGCTCTGGCCGTCGCCGACGACCGGCGTGACCGGCAACTTCACGAGGAGCGCCAGGGGGTTGATGAAGCCATCGCCGGGGCCGAAGATCACCGACGGGCGGAAGATCGTCCAGGGGACCGTGCTGGCCCGGACGGCCTGCTCGGCCCCGAACTTGGCGTGCCAGTAGGGGAAGGCCGGGTCGTCGACAGTACCCATCGCGCTCATGTGGAGGACGTGATCGACCCCTGCCCGCTGGGCTTCGGCGACGACGTGCTCCGTGCCCTGCCGGATGATCGTGTCGAAGCTGGCGGTACCGGTCTCCTCGATGATCCCGACCAGGTGGATCACGAACCGGCAGCCATCCATCGTGCCCCGGAGCGTCTCTGGCCGGGTCACGTCGCCCTCGACCAGCTCGACGTTCGGCCCGCGGAGGCGGGCCGATCTCGCCGCGTCGCGGACGAGCAGCCGGAGGGGCCGGTCCCCCAGTGCCGCCCGGACGTTGCTGCCGACGAATCCGGTGGCGCCCGTCACGAAGATCCGGCCGTCCGGGACATCACTGGTGGCCGGGCTGCTGCCCGGACTGGCCCCGTCAGGGCGCTCGCTGGTCATGCCGTCTCTCCGGGTCGCTCGTCGCTGGTGCCGTCCCATGCCGGTCCGGCCGGCCTCCAGCGGACCACCAGGGATCGGCCGGAGGACCCAAGGGTACGTCCGCCACCGGGCCACAACCACCCTGCCATCAGTCCGATGTGGCGTCGCTGACGCGATGGTCGACGCCCGCCCGGACCGACGGGTGCGCCGTCAGTCGGCGGACGCGCGCAGACCCGGGTTGCCGGCGGCGTGGGCCTGGAGGCGGGCGGTATCGACCGCGATGATGTTGCGGCCGAGGGAGCGAACCGTCCCGTCCCGCTGGAGCTCGAGCAGCTTCCGGGTCACGGTGACGCGGTTCGACCCGATCATGTTGGCCAGTCCCTGGTGGGTCAGGGGCAGGGTAATCTCCTGCAGCCCGTCCACTGCCGGCCGGCCGAACTTCGCGGCGAGGTTCAGGAGCGTGACCGAGAGGCGCACCGATGTGTCGCGGACCAGCAGGTGTTCGACCAGGGTCTGGAGTTCCGTCAGCCGCCGCGTCATGCCGGAGACGACGGCCGAGGCCAGCTCCGGCGAGTCCGAGATCAGGTTGGCCAGATCCTGGGCCTCGACGATCGACAGCGTCGAGGGCACGACCGCCTCGGCCGTCGCGCCAGACGCCATCCCGTCGCCGCTGTCCTCCTGGGCGAAGATCGTGTTCGGGCCCAGGAGGCCGACGTTGATCGAGCGACCATCGGACAGCGTCTTGTAGAGACGGATGCACCCGGACCGGATGATGTAGACCAGCCCGTCGCCGGTGCCGGGCCGGAAGATCTCCGCACCGCGCGCGTAGGCGGTCGTGGATGGGCGCTGCTGGGAGGACCGCCCGCCGGCCGGTACCGGCGGCGCCGGGTCGCGTAGCCACGTTCGCGTAGGACTGGCGGCCGGACCGGCGATCGGGGAGGCAGGACCCTGGCCCTGTGGGTCGTACCCGGCCGGGATGGGGCCTGGGCTGGCGGCCCGGCGTCCATCACGGCGACGAACCGGTCCCGGCGCGTCGGTGCTGGTCAGGCCTGGAGATCCGTTCCGGGCAACGACCTTCATGCTTGATCTCCCTGCGGCGGACCCTCGCGGTCGGCCTGCGTCCTGGTCCGGTACGTCGACGTTGTCGCCCACGCTCCGGATGGTTGTCGACGGTGAATGGGAAGCCGGTCAGGTCGCCCTGACAGGGTGTCCCACGCTTGGAACGGTTGCGACGGGCAGAGACCGCGGACGACCACGCCGCCCCCGGTCCGCGCTCATCAGGGCAGACCGGGACAGCGTGGGAGAAGCGGGGTTCGATCCACGTCGCGTCGCCTGACCGGCATCCGACATGCCCGGTGATCCGGGCCATCCCAAACCGATAGCCTGAGGAACGCCCCACGCTCCGCGACGCAGTGCACCGGGCGACGAGACACGGGCGTCCTGTTCGGGAAACCGTTACCTGGTTGTACGGCACTTGTCGGGGGTTTGGATCAATCGTCCCCGCCGGCCGGAACTGGGAACCGGGACGGCAAGCCGGAACTCACCGAGCCGGGGTGCTGACGGCACGGGTGGATCGATGGGTCGGCGTGGCACCGTCCTCCAGCCCACACCAGGCGGCGATGCTGAGCGCGACGGTCCGGGTCGCCATCAGCAACGCGTCGATGTCCATCCGCTCGTCGGTCTGATGGGCGAGCGTGACATCGCCCGCCCCGTAGACGACGCAGGGGATGCCGGCCAGCTGGAGGAAATGCCGGGCATCGGTGCCATAGGTCACCCCCTCGATCGCGACCGGGGAACCCGTCGCCGTCTCGTGGGCGGCGCCGACGATGCCGACCAGCGGGTCGTCGGGAGCGATCTCGCCGGCGGAGAACTGGCCGGTGACCCATTCCACGATCGGCTGGTGATCACGCAGCCACGGGTGACCGTCGGCGATCCGGCGGACCTCGTCGACGAACTCGCGCCTTACGTCGTCCAGCGATTCCCCCGGCACGAGCCCGCCACGACCCTCGGCGACCAGCCACTCCGGCACCGACGACGGCCATGACCCGCCCCGGATGGTCCCGATGTTCAGCGGGACGCGGTTGGCGATCGGCTGGTACAGCGGGTGGGTGATCGCGGCATTGCGCCGGGCTTCGTACGCCAGCAGGCCGGCGTGGACGTAGCTGAAGGCCTCGATCGCGCTGACGCCATCGTCGCGTTTGGCGGCGTGAGCCGCCTGCCCGGCGATCGTGATCCGGAAGACGAAGGAGCCGCCCGTCGCGGCGACGATCCGCAGCCGGGTCGGCTCGGTGATGATCGCGCCGTCGGCCCGGTAGGGGCGGAGCAGCGTCGCGACCGTCCCCGCGCCGCCGTCCTCCTCCGAGATGACGCTCTCGATCGAGACGTCGCCACGCAGCGTCAGCCCGGCGGCCATCACCGCCCGGAGCGCGACGAGGTTGGTCGCGAGGCCACCCTTCATGTCCAGGCTGCCCCGCCCCCAGACGTGACCGTCGGCGTGGTCGCCAGAGAATGGCCCGTGCGTCCAGCGTTCGGGGTCGCCTGGCTCGACGGTATCGATGTGCGAATTGAGGATCAGGGACCGGCCCCCGCCGCTGCCCCGCAGCGTCCCGACGACGTTGGGTCGACCGGCCCAGTCGCCCGACTCGGGGAGCCCGACGGCTTCGAGGTGCGGGGCCATCAGGGTCGGGTCAGGCTCCCAGACGTCGACGGACAGGCCGAGTTCCTCCATCTGGCGAGCGATGACCTCCTGGACCGCCCCCTCGGCGCCCGTGACGCTCGGGACCCGGACGACGGCCTGGAGGGTGGCGACCAGGGTGTCCCGGAGGTCATCGACGGCAGCCACGATCCGGGAGGCGATCTCCGGGTCGAGCGGCATGGCTGCGGGAGACACGTTGATCGACATGCGGGCTGTTCTCCATCGCGTGTGGCGGGGTCGTTGGCACAGCGGGCGCCGCGATGGCGCGACTCGAGAGGGTGGTGCGCGATCATAGCCAAAACGGTGGCCACGCGGAGCGCGGTCCGTCCGCCCGCTGCCATCCCGGTCAGACGTCGTCATCGCGAAGCCCGATTCGGTACCGAATACGCATTCCGGGCCCCGTTAGAGTATGCCCGTTAGAACCTTTCCGATCAGGTCTGCTACCATGGATTGCCTACGTCACGGATCGTCCGGGGCAAGTGACGCCGTCGTCGCCCATGCGGTCACCCGGCGCGCGCCGTGGCCATCACTCCCTCCCGGGCCCAACGCCGACGATCGGCGACCAGCAGGGGCCAGACGACTGGCCAGCACCAAGCGAGGAAGTCCGTGCGCCAGCCCGACCCGTCGTCAGCGTCGACCGCTGGTCAGCCGCCGCTTCTGGGTGGTCGGGACTTCCGGTTGTTCTTCGGCGGTCAGTTCGTCTCGAACGTCGGCAACGCGATCACCGACTTCGCCCTCCCGCTGCTGGTCTATCAACTCACCGGATCGGAACTCGGTCTGGGGCTGGCCTTCGCGATCCGGATGGTGCCCTACCTGCTGTTCGGGCTGGCGATCGGGGCCTGGGTCGACCGGCTCGACCGCAAGAGACTGATGGTCGCCTCCGACCTGCTCAACGCCGCGCTGCTGTTGCCGATCCCGATCCTGGCGCTCGCGGGCGCCCTGCCGGTCGAACTGATCTTCGTCTTCCTGTTCCTCTCGAGTGCGCTCAACATCGTCTACGACACCGGGCAGTTCGCGGCGGTCTACAGCCTCGTCAACGAGGATGAACTGGCGAAGGCCAATGGGCGGACGCGGGCCAGCTACCAGGCGAGCAGCGTCATCGGCGCGCCGATCGTGGGCCTGCTGCTCTGGCTGGGCGTCCGGCTGGAAGTCGTCCTCGTGATCGACACGCTGACGTTCGTCGTGTCCGCGATCTCGCTGCTCGCCGTCGGGCGGTCGTTCAACCCGCCAGCCGGCGATGAGCCGACACCCGTCAGCACCATCGTGTCGGACATCCGGGAGGGGCTCCGGTTCGTGACCGGGAACCCGCTGATGCGGGCGACGCTGACGATGTCGGCGCTCATCAACCTCACGACCACGGTCGTCCCGGCGACGATCATCGCCTTCGGGACCGAGAATCTCCGGGCCAGCCAGGCACAGCTCGGCATCCTGACGGCCGTCGGAGCCGGCTGCGCGATCCTGCTGGCGCTCAGCGCCGCCCCCCTGCGGGAGCGTCTCCCATTCAACGTCGTCACGCTCGGCGCGGTCCTGGTCTCCGGGATCCTGGTCGTGGCGCTGGCGCTGACCAGCAACCTCTGGGTCGCGATGCCTCTCTGGGGCCTCGCCCTCGGGTTCACCATCCTGTTCAACGTCTGCCTGACCACCCTCTGGCAGCAGATCACGCCACCCCGGATGATGGGCCGGGTGATGGCCACCGCCCAGGTGCTGAGCTGGTCCATCATCCCGGTCGGCGCGCTCGGCGGCAGCCTGATCGCCGACCAGACCGGACGGCTCGACCTCGTCTACCTGGTCTCCGGCATCGCGATGGTCGTGATCGGGGTCGTCTTCTTCTCGGCGACCGCGCTGCGTCACCCGACCCGGTACGCCCAGGAGGCGGGGGCGATGCGGACGGTCGCCGCATCGGCCGAGGGGACCGCCGACTAGGCGCATCGCCCTGACCAGCGATGCGTCTGCTATCGCGGTGTCGCAAGGGATCCGCGCCACCGCGTGTCCGGGCCGCGACTCCCGCGACTACCCGCCGCCCGACTGGGACAGGCGAATCAGGTCCCGCCGCATCCCGGCCTGCTGGAAGGCGCTCCACTGCTGGACGAACCGGTGGTGGGTGTCCGCCCGCCGGGACCGCTCGCGGTCGGCGTAGCGGGCCAGGCCCGGCACGATCGCCTCGTCCTCCCCGTCGCGGGTCGACCGGCGGGCGGCACCATGGATGAGGTCCAGCCGGACGTCGAGATCGTGGAGGTCGCCAAGGGTCTCCTGCAGGGCCTTGACCCGCTCGATCTGCTGGCTCCCGGCGTCGCCGAAGACGCTGGCGAACAACTCCAGGGTGTAGCGGAGCCGCTTCAGCGAGATCCGGAGCGCGTGCGTGGCTTCGACGGCCTCGGGGCGGTGGATGATGGGCCGGTAGCTGTAGACCTCGGCGATCCGGACGGACAGGATGCGACGGGCGCTGTCGCCCAGGGGGGCGCTGGCCTTGATCCCCTCGACCGGCCAGGCTTTGCTCATCGGGTGGGCTCCGTCTTCGGGCCGCCGAACCGGTCGCGCGTCTCGGCCCGGACGCGGCTGGATTCGAGGATGGCGAGGAATTCCCGCATCGACCGGCGGGCACGGGTCCGTTCGGCCTTGACCTGGGCGATCAGCACGTCGAGCGCCGGGTGGTCCCCGGAGGGCGCCTGCTTGCGCTCGGCGGTCAGCGCGCCGAGGATGACATCGCGGTCCCGGACATCGCCGAGGGCCGACGTGATGTCGCGGGCGGTGCGGTGGAGCGGGGCGTACCACTCCGCCGGGAAGCAGGGTGCGGCGACGTCCATCGCCGCCCGGAGGCGCCGGGAGGCCACCCGGATGTCATGGACGGCGTCCGGGTCGTCGCCGTGCCGGAGCCGGTCGAGGTCGGACCAGACGCGCTCCCAGCGCGGGCCGATCAGGCTGCGCATGGCCGGGCCGAAGTCCTGGTCCTCCTGGAGGATCGGGTCGTTGTCGCGTGCCACGGGGTTGGTCCTTGTCTACCGGCCCGGGGTCGCGGGCCGGGGCGGGTCAGGGCTGGCTGGCGCCGGACGCGAAGGCGCGCATGAGCAGACCGGTCCGGATGCCGCTCGGTCCGACCGCGATCACGGGATCGCCGAGCCGGGTCGCGATGGCGCGGACGACTGCCACCCCGGCCGGCAGGACATGGGCCCGTGCCTCCGGTATGGCCAGGCGGGAGGCCAGTTCCACCGCCGGTATCCGCGTCAGCGCGTCGAGGACGCCATCGACCTCGGCCAGGTCGATCGCCGCCGGGTCCGGGACGAGCCGGGCGAGATAGGTGCCGGTGCCGCCGATCGCGATCAGGCGGCTGCCGTCACCGGTCGGCAGGGCGGCCGGATCCAGCGTCGTGGCCGCATCGTCGTGAGCGGCCGCGATCTCGGCCGCTGTCGGTGGGTCGTTCCGGACGTGGCGGTCGGACAGGGTCCCGGAGCCGACGGGGTAGGAGTGGGAGAACCCGACGGTCCCGTCGGTCGCGACGATCAGTTCGGTGCTGCCACCTCCGATGTCGGCGATCACCACCCGGCCCGACGTGTCGATCGTGCGGGACAGTCCCCGGAAGGTCAGGTCCGCCTCCTCGGCGCCGGTGATCGACTGGATCTCCCAGCCGATCTCGTCCCGGACACGGGCCAGGAACGCCGGGCCGTTGCTCGCCGTCCGGGTCGCCTCGGTCGCGACGCCGGTCAGCCGGGTCGCGCCCTGCTGTCGAGCGGCATCGGCGAAGCGCTGGAGGGTGGCCAGCGCCGCGGCGATCCGGTCGTCGGACAGACGGCCGGTCGAGGCAACGCCCGTCCCCAGCCGGACGGTATCGGACGCCCAGCCGAACTCGATCAGTTCGCCGTCGGGGCCCAGCCGACCGAGGGTCATCTTGATGGTGTTGGAGCCCAGATCCAGTGCGGCGACGACGGCAGGGTCGGGCGTCCTGGCGCCGTCGTCAGGGACGGCGTCCGCGCGGGGAAGGGGTGGTGGATCGCTGTCCATCTGGTCGCCTCGGTTGTCCATCCAATGCGCTCCCGGATCAACGCCCGCAGTCGCGTCTGACCCCCCGGGGAGGGCCGGGCAGGTGGCGCCCGAGGGTGAGTGTACGTCACCTTCCCCGGGGAACGGTCCCGGGCCACGATGTTAACGCCCGCACCAACGACGGAGCGGTTCATAGTTGCCGCGGATAAGCGAATGAGGTGAGGAACCCCGGAGGGACGGCCTAAACGGGTAACGTGCTACCATACCTAATGGATCGTCAGTCCCGAATCTGCACACCAACGATTTAACATTTGGGGCTACCGGTGGCCCTGAGCCTGCCCTGACCGGGGGTGGCGTGGGGCGCACGGGCCGGGCGGTAACGCGATGTTCGGTCCTCCACCCCACCATTACAGGAAGAGACTGCATGGCGAAGCGATCGAAGAGCACGGACGCCGAGAGCGACCACAGGGGTGCGGAACCCATGACGAAGGAGACCCGCAAGGCGCTCGCCCAGGCAGCGAAGTCGGAGCGGCGCCTGGTGGAGCGGGAGCAGGCGGCACTCGACAAGGTCGAGCGGACCCGGCAGGGCCTGTCCGAAGCGGTCGAACGGCTGGCGAAGGCGCAGGAGCGGGTCAGCCGCCGGGCCGACCGGCTCGCCGAGGCGGAGGCCGAGCTGCGTCTCCGGCAGCGGGAGCGGCTCAACGGCCCGCATCATTCCGCGGTCGCCAGCCCGTACGAGGCCGGCCGCAAGCGAGGTGGGTCCGGGAGTACCAGCGACGAAGCGGCCACGCCGGCCCCCGGACAGGAAGCGGCAGCCGATCTCGGCCTGCTGACCTTTCCCGGGCGCCCGGAGAGCGGTGAGTCCGGCGCGGGCGAGCCGGCACCGTCGGGTGAGAGCACGGAGCAGCCGGGTCAGGGCGTTGCCCACGACCTCGGGCTGAGTGGTGCCGACGCGCCGGTACGGCAGGGTGCGGCCCAAGACCCCGGGCTGACCAGCGACGAGCCGGACGCTCACCGGTAACCGTTCGCGGAACGGTCTGGACCGTCGTCCGATCCCCTCTCGGGCTCGGGCCCCGATATGACGAGACTGCCGGGAGCCCGTCGCTTCCGGCTTCGTCGTGCCGGGCGACCGTAACGGGCCCAGTCCGGTCGCGTCCTCCTGTCTGATTGGGGCGGGGACGGACCCGATCCGAGCGGGACGGGAGCGAGAGCGATGGGGCGGGCCGCTTCGGCCACCGGCACGGAGAAGGGGCGGGGAGGGTCGGCCGCGGTCGCCGCTGTGGCGCGGGACCGCGCCGCGCCCCGACGGCCGGGCGTAGCCCTGGTCGGCGTGCTGCTCGTCCTCGGAGCATCCTGGCTCCTGACGGCCGCCCGTCTGACGGCGCCACACTACGTGGCCGATGGGACGGGGTCTGTGCGGCGTACCGTCCATCCGACGGCGCTGGAGGACTGGTGGCTGCTCTCGGTCGCTACGATGGCCGCGGTCGTCGTCCTGGGCGTGGCGGTCCGGAGGGGCGGCTGGCGCCGTACGGGGAGGTCGTTCGCC